>DAOPZV010000169.1:0-8530 GCA_035353575.1 Prolixibacteraceae bacterium
ATTCCGAACGAGCCACGCGATGCTTCAGCAGCAGCAGTGATTGCCTCTGCATTCTATGAATTGAGCCATTATTCGGCCATCGGTAAATTTTACATCAAAAAAGCCGACCAGATTATGAGCAATCTAACCAAAGATTATCGGTCACCAATCGGACAAAACCGGGGATTTATCCTGCTGCATAGCACCGGTTCGAAACCTATGAATAGCGAAGTTGATGTGCCTCTGAACTACGCCGACTACTATTATCTGGAAGCTTTGCTAAGGGCAAAGAAACTGAGCAAAAAACCGGCCGTTACGGAAAAAAAAAGCCCTTTTGAGTCGATAATTACCCAAAAGGTAATCGACAACATCAGAAAAAGTACACTTGAAAAGGCTAGTCAGTTTCTGAAAGAGGAACCTGTAACCGTAACTGCATCAACCTGTAAACGCAGCGCTGGCGGAAAAAACGACTTTTATTCCGAAGGTGATTACTGGTGGCCAGATCCGACAAATCCATCGGGTCCGTATATCCAAAAAGACGGGAAAACCAATCCTGAGAATTTTGTCGATCACCGGCTGGCAATGATCCAATTGAGTGAAATTACTGCCACGTTAACCTCGGCCTGGCTGCTAACAGGCGAACAAAAATATGCCGATCAGGTGATGAAACATCTCCAGGCATGGTTTGTCGATTCAAACAGCATGATGTCCCCCAATATGTTGTATGCACAAGCCATCTGGGGTCGTTTCACCGGTCGGGGAATCGGATTGATTGACGCTTATCATTTGGTTGAAGTTGCCCGCTCGGTGAAAGTGCTGGAAACTAAAAACGGACTTTCAGCAGAGCAGTTAAAACCGGTAAAAGCCTGGTTTGCCGAATTCTTGAAATGGATGACCACCCATCAGTATGGGATTGACGAAATGAATGCCAAAAACAACCACGGAACGTGCTGGGCTGTAACTGCTGCTGCCATTGCCGATTTAACCGAAAACGAAGAAGTAAAAAAGTTGTGTCGCGAGCGTTTTAAAACCATTTTCCTGCCAACACAAATGGCCGATGATGGTAGCTTTCCCCTCGAATTGAAGCGCACCAAACCGTATGGCTATTCGTTATTCAACATCGATGCCATGTGCAATCTGGCTCAAATTTTATCCACGGACGACGACAATTTGTGGAATTTCTCCACGCCGGATGGCAAAAGTCTGAAAAAAGGAATGGAGTTCATTTTTCCATTCATCGCCGATAAATCGAAGTGGCCGTTTGACAAAGACATCTACATTTGGGAAGAATGGCCGGTACGCCAATCATCGCTTTTATTTGCCGGAATGGCCTACAATAATCAGGAATATATCGACACTTTTTTACGATTATCCGCCAATTTTTCTCATCCCGAAGTTATTCGCAATGTTCCTGTAAGACATCCACTAATCTGGATAATAAAATAAATTTCAGACACTTAAAAACTAAATACCTAAACCCATGAAGTCAAAAATTCGTTCAATTGCTATTTTGCTTTGTGTCTTTCTTACAAATCAAGCTTTCGGACAAAATCCACACATTCTGGTAACCGACAACGACAAACCGGAGGTACTTGGTAAGATACAAAAACAGCCTTGGGCTAAGTCAATCTTCGCCGAAATGCAGAACAAAGTAATGCCTTATGCCGATCGCCATCAAACCAATCCGCAATGGATTTTAAGTCGCTACCTCATGAACCGTGTTCCAGGGAAACGATACACCCGGTTTTTCTCCGACAATTCAGGGCAGTCACTCATTAAATATGCAGGTGATGCCCCGGTGCCTACCATTCGTATCAACACTTATTTAAGAACTCCCGTTACTGAAAAAGGAACATCCTACCGAAAGCCAACCATAGAAGAATTAGTTCCAAATGATACGGCACGGTTAATGAACCTTTACAATCCGGAGACTGACAAAAGAGAATGGATTGATCCTCAGGCTTACATTACCACAATTAATGGAGAAATAAACGATTTGGCACTCAACGCGGCCATTGTTTACTGGTTGACCGGCGAAGCGAAATATGCTCACTTTGCCGCCGACATTCTCGATCAGTGGGTCAAAGGTGCTTATTATCAGGAACCTATTATTGGTCCATGCCGGACCGGATTTCTGGAAATGCAGACTCTTGGCGACCGCACCTACATGCCGCTGATTTTAGCGTATGATTTTCTGAAACCCTATATGAAACAACAGAACTACGATTTGCATTGGTATGAGCCCGTGTTCGAAAAATTTGCCAACACGCTGGCCTTCCGTGGTTTCTGGAACAACAACTGGTATGCTGCTGAAAGCTCAACACTTGTAAGTGCCTCGTTGAGCCTTGAAAATCAGCAGAAAAAAGATTATTACCTGCAATTTGTACTATCGAAAGACACGATAAATGGAGCATGCGGCCAGTTGGCTCTACCTTCAACCGTTGAGAAATGGCTAACACACGATGGCCACTGGAAAGAGCCCGGAGGTTACCACAATTTTCCGGTTGGAAATCTTTTGATTTCGGCGCTGATGCTCGAAAAAAACGGATACAACATTTACCGAAAGTTTCCAGCGTTGTTCCGCGCTTCGTACGCTATGCTCAAATATTCGTTTCCGAACCTTACAGTGGGAGCTTTTGGCGACACTGGGCGTGCTTCGCAGAGCGCCGAATCGCTCGAAATTGGTTTGCTGGGTGCTGTGAAATACAACCAGCCCGAATTGCCTGAGATGCTCGCTTCGATGAAAAAAATGATTGACGGTGGCATTTACAACCGCGAAAAATCGGGCTTCCTCGGATTGCTTTGCTTTTTGCCCGAAATACCTGCGACTACCAGTGTTTTTCAGTGGCCAAGAACGGGTTCGCTGGAGTTTGCCAAATACTACCTGCAACGCAATGGCACCGACCCAAAAACCGGATTAATGGTTGGAGTACAAGGCGCTACCTATAACCACAACCATTGCAACGGCATGTCCATGGAATTGTATGGACCGGGCGAGGTGTGGGGCATCGATGCAGGCACCGGGCCGAACTACGAACACCCGCTACACCGCAATTATTACAGCCAGTGGGCCGCACACAACACCGTGGTTGCTGCCGGAATGTCGAGTTCCATACCTTTTAGCGGTTCGGCAGGAGCAAAAAACATTGGCCAAATTGAACTTGCAGCCATGGAGCCAATGCCTGACCAACCTGCCGTTTCGCCCGACTGCTCGTTTACCGACACCCGATATCTCGACAAATCGACCAACACGAATCAATCCCGAACGCTGGGTATTGTGCGGGTTTCGGATATAAACGGGTATTACGTTGATATTTACCGTTCTGACAACGCCAGCAGCAACGATTACGTTTACCACAACATTGGCGACAAAGTCACTTTTCTGGATGAAAAACACGAGCCTTTAGCCGTAACCGAAAGTAATTATCCGGTTACCGAAAAAGATTACCCCGGATTCAGGTTTTATACCGACGTGAAAAAACTGGGGAAATATACCAATAATCTGATTGCCCGCTTCGATATTCAGGATGAAAACCATAACCAGCAATACCTTCAGGCCTTGATTGCCGGTGCTGAAAACCGCGATTACTACCAGGCTTTCTCGCTAAAGACTAAAACTTCGGGCAAAGTGTACAGCGGCAAACCTTTGCCATTGTTCACTGTTCGAACAGAGGCCGAAGCTAAAAGCCATCCGTTTGTCGTTGTTTTTGAACCTTACCAGGGCGATAAAAACTATGCCGTTGAGCGTATTTCAGTAGAAAAACGAAACGACGGAGATGTATTTACAGCGTTGACCGTGTTTTGCAAAGACGGAAAAATACAGCGAATTTTCCAATCGGTTGATCCGGCTAAAAAATTCAGTTCGGAAAATGCAGGTTTTGCCGGATATTACGGTGTAGCTGGTTTTGTCGGCAATAAACTAAGCTCGTTGTACCTTGGGAAAGGAAGTGAAATTGCAATTTCGGGTTATTCCATCAAATCCAAAACAGCGGAAGGCTCGGCCAATGTTGCAATTTCAGGAAAAAGCATAACGATTAGCTGCAACCAGGATACGGAACTGGGGCTTCCAATTTCAGCTAAAAAGATATGGATGTACCAGGGAACGAGCCGAAAAGAATTGCCTGTTTCAAAATCAGGCAACGGAATTTCGATAATTGTTCCTGCGGTAAATAATGCCCAAATTGCATGGGAATAGCCTAAATTCGTATGCAAATCTAAAACCAACAAATAATTCTGAATGAAACGTCTAAAATCGAAAATCCTTTTAATGCTATCGTTTGCAGCTTTTTCGTCAGCAAATGCACAACAAAGCTGGCAGGCTTCGCCGCAACGAGTGGCCGAACTAAGCAAAAACCAAACCGAATTTAATTATTTCGAAGAAAAAGTTCCGGCTTACACGTTGCCTGATGTTTTAACAACCAGTGCAAATAAAAAAATAACCAACAGCCAGGAATGGGAAAAGCTTCGCCGACCAGAATTGCTTGAGCTCTTTACAACGCAGGTTTATGGCAGGGTGCCGGATACACCTTATAAAACTACATTTAATGTGGTGAAAACAGACGAAAATGCCATGAATGGCGCAGCCACTTTAAAGCTAATTGATATTGAAGTTTCGGCTAATTCGAAGACTTTGACCATTCATTTGGGCCTGTTTATTCCCAATAAAGCAGAGAAGCCCGTTCCTGCCTTTTTACTGATTTGCAACCGTCCGGCAACCGATAATATTGATTTTACGCGAACAAAAAAAAGCGAATTCTGGCCAGCTGAAGAAGTGATTGCCCGGGGCTACGCCGTGGCTGCATTCTTTAATGGCGATGTTGATCCCGATCAGGATGACAATTTCCAGAATGGCATTCATGGCCTGCTCGATAAAAAACGCAACAGCGAATCGTGGGGAACCATAGCTGCGTGGGCCTGGGGAGCCAGCCGTTGTTTGGATTACCTGGTTACCGATAAAGCCATCGATGCCAAAAAAGTTGCCGTTATTGGGCATTCGCGTGGAGCAAAAACTGCTTTGTGGGCGGGCGCTACCGATCAGCGTTTCGCTATGGTTTGCTGTAACGAATCGGGAACGGGTGGTTCTCCTTTGGCGCATCGTCAATTTGGTGAAACCATTGAGCGAATTAACCGGGCTTTTCCGCACTGGTTCTGCGGCAATTACCGAAAATACGCCAGCCATCAGGATGAAATGCCTTTCGATATGCACGAGCTGCTGGCTTTAATTGCTCCCAGGGCTTTGTATATTGCTTCGGCTTCCGACGATTTGTGGGGCGACCCCAAAGGTCAATACCTTTCGCTTTTCCATTCGCTTTCGGTTTTTCAGCTTTACAACAAAAAAGTAAGCCTGTCAGAAGCTATGCCACCGTTAAATACGCCTGTCAGAAGCGGACAAGTGGCCTATCATGTTCGCGAAGGCATTCATAACCTGACACTTCAGGACTGGAATTTTTACATGGATCAGGCTAATTTGATACTAAAAAAATAAATCTTAACCTTCATGAGACTATTCAAAATTTTAAGTATTGCTATAATACTTGCTGTCGTTACTTCTTCTGAAATACTGTATGCTCAAAATCCCAAAGCCAGCGGCTACAAAGGAATTTGGTTCGCTCTGGGGCAACCTTCGCAATATGGCGACAAATATTCCGGAGGACTGGGAACCTACACGGCCAACCATATTCCGATGGCCATTTATGCTCCTGAAGTTCAGAAAACATTTTTTACTTACGGCGGAACCACAGCTGCCGATGAAAAGCATTTGCTGATCATGGTTTCGTATTTCGACCATCAGAAAGGCCTAGTTCCAAGGCCAGTTATTGTTTACGACAAAGTAGGAGTGAACGACCCGCACGATAATGCGTCCATTTCAATCGATAACAAAGGTTATTTGTGGGTATTCGTCAGTGGCAGAAATACTTCGCGCCCGGGGTTTATCTTCAAAAGTAAAGCTCCTTACTCTATCGATTCGTTTGAGCAGGTGCGTGAAGGTGAAATGACTTATCCACAGCCTTGGTGGATGAACGACAACAGCTTCCTGTACATGTTTACCAAATACACCAGAGGCCGCGAGCTGTATTGGTCAACCAGCGCCGACGGGAAAAGCTGGAGCGCCGATCAAAAGTTAGCCGGAATGGGCGGACATTACCAGGTTACCAATACTTGCAACGGAAAATTATACTCCGCGTTTAATTACCACCCTGGCGGGAATGTGGATAAACGCACCAATCTATACCTTGTTCAAACCGACGACAACGGCAAAACCTGGAAAACCATCGAGGGGAAAGTGCTTCAAACGCCGCTTACTGATGCACATTGCGCGGCACTTGTACGTGACTACGAGGCTGAGAAAAAACTGGTTTACGTCAACGACCTGAATTTCGATTCCGACGGAAATCCGATCGTTCTGGCCGTAGTTAGTAACGATTTTCGTCCGGGACCACAAGGCGATCCACGCGAATGGACGCTTATTCACTGGAAAAATGGAAAGTGGAATTACAATAAAGTTTGCAACTCAACCCACAACTACGACATGGGTTCGCTGTATGTTGATGGTAACCTTTGGCGGATAATCGGGCCAACAGAAGCCGGACCGCAAAAATTGGGAACCGGAGGAGAAATGGCCCTTTGGGAAAGCTCTGATGAAGGACAAAGCTGGAAAAAAGTTCGCGATATTACCAGCAACAGCGAACGCAACCATTCGTATGCCCGCAGGCCATTGCATGTTCATCCCGATTTTTACGCCTTTTGGGCCGATGGAAATGCTGATCAATTTTCAGAATCACACCTTTATTTTTGCAACCGAAAAGGGGATAAGGTTTGGGAATTACCTTACGAAATGACGCAGGATTTTGCAAAACCGAAACAGGTAAAATAGCCTAAAAAGTCCCGGATTCTCCTGAAATTCGGGACTTTTTAGCTTTCGTTTTCACAGAACTTCAACGACAACGGCCAGAGATAGAGCTGAAATAAACAGCCAAAGCAATATGCCTTGAAGCAACGGTTTTGTTCCAACAGAAGTAATTAACTCTCGCGAAAGCCCAGATCCGATGAAGAATAAAGTGATTTTTAACCCTAATTTGGCTAGAAACACAATGTGACCCGCATTTGCGTGTACTCCGGGAACAAACGTATTGAGAAGCATGGCCAAAACAAACAGAAAAATAAAGTAAGGAATCTTTACCTGTTTCGAGTCGCTTTTGAAAACAAAAACCGACAGAAACGATAGTGGAATAATCCAAAGCGCACGTTCGAGCTTGATTGTCGTAGCAATCTGCAAGGCTTCCTGCCCGTATTTACCAGCAGCGCCAACGACCGAACTTGTATCGTGAATGGCAATGGCCGCCCAAACTCCAAACTGATGTTGTGTGAGGTTTAGCATTTTGCCAACCCAGGGAAACAGGAAAAGTGCAATGGAATTCAGGATAAAAACAGTGCCAAGCGCAGCTGACATCTGTTTTTCATTCGACCTGATAATCGTTGAAATAGCCGCAATGGCGCTTCCTCCACAAATAGCAGTTCCCGATGAAATGAGCATGGAAGTTTCTCTCTCAATTTTGAGCTTTTTCCCAAGAAATAAACCAAGCAACAGGGTACTGAATATCGACATCACGGTGAAAAAAAAGCCTTGTTTTCCTGCTTCCATCGCTTGTAAAGCGTTCATTCCAAAGCCAAGTCCTACCACCGAAGCCTGTAATAAAAATGGAGTCATTTTTTTACTAAGCATTGGAAATGGATTTTTCAGGATTTGTGCCAATACAATTCCAAGCAGTAAGGCAAAAGGGGTATCAATAAAAGGTAAAAAGCAGCACAATAAGGCAAGTAAATAAATTGATTTCTGAAAATTCATGGTCGTTTACGTTTTTGTCGGCAAACGTAACACGAAGATTATCAGTTGTCAAATCATAAAAAGTAATAGGCTATAACTTCAGGTTATACTGCTTTTTAATAAAATTGACAAATGTTTTAGTTAATCCGGCAGGTTCAGGTCCCTTAGGCGAAATAAAATACAACTGCCGCTCAAACTTCAGTAAAGGCATTTCAACAACTCGAAATAGTTCTGATTCAAGTTCGTGCTGAATGGCAAAACGCGACACAATTCCAGCGCCTTCACCAGTTTTGATGTACGATTTGATGGCCTCGGTACTTCCCAGATACATGATAACATTCATTTTCGCCAGCTCTATGTCTTTTTCCTGAAGTTTATTCTGAATAATCTCCAGGGTTCCCGAACCGCGTTCACGCAATACCAGCGGTAATTTCAAAAACTCGTCAACCTGAATTACTGATGGAATAACCGTATTTCGGGCAGACGTAAAAATTAGCAGTTCATCTTTTAGAAATGACGAATACCTCAAATCAGAATTGGCCGGTTTTCCTTCGACAATGCCCACATCTATTTCGTTGGTTAACAGCTGATGCTCAATGTAATCGGTATTCCCGTTTATCAGCGTAAGGTCAACTTCAGGAAAGCGCTCGTGAAACCTGGCCAGCAGGGCTGGAATAATGTATTGTGCTATGGTTGTGCTTGCGCCCAGCCTTAAAGTGCCTTCCA
>DAOPZV010000170.1:0-1230 GCA_035353575.1 Prolixibacteraceae bacterium
AAAATCGACGGCGAAAGCGATGCGCAGGGACGGCACTTTGTGGATACCACGCAGGCTTTCACCATGTTTCCCGACGGAACAGTGATAATCGACAAATCGGGTGGTTTTATCATGCGAGATACCGCCGATGTTAATATTTTCTAGCCATGAACCAAAATCCAACAATAGAATTACTGGTGAGCTCAAACTCCCTGGCAATGGCCGAACTCGCTGAATTTTGGGTTGGCGTGAAACTGACCAATCCCAGCGCCGAGCCGATTCCTTTTGATGTTTCGCAGCTCGCTCTTTTCGTAAACGGAGAAAGAAGCATTGCCTGGGATTTGGCCGTTCAGAACGGCACAGCGATCAACCTGAAAATTGGTCCGCACCACAGCGAATTTTTGCGCTGGCCTTTGGGCGAAGCGCTGTTCGAAGCCGCCGGAACCTATCAACTGAAACTCGAATGCGAATCGTTCTCAGCAAAACAAACCGTGATAATTAGCAGTTAAGTTCTGTGAAGTATTTACTGCCACATTTTTCACCCCAAACCCCTAAAGGGGCTTAAGCTGTGACTATTGCAACCAATTATCAGTGAGCCAAGTCCCCTTTAGGGGATTTAGGGGTAAACAAAAAAGAAAATACGACACGTTCTGTTCTAACACTTAATTAGCCCATGATCAACCAAAAATACCTGACATTTTTAAGAAACGCCGTTTGTGCCCGGCTCGACTTCGAGCTAAAAGGCCTCACAACTGGGTTTCCGGCACTCGGAAGCAGCGTACCTGACGATTCGGAACTCACATGTTTCATTCAGGAAAGCAAGCTCAGCATTCCTGAAACGGTTACGCTTTTGCTGGCGCTCATTCCGCATATTTCACCGGGATTCATCAGCGGGGTGATTGCCGAATACCTGCCCAAAGGCGGCGAATTTCCTGAATTTGGCGGCACCAAAGGCAAAAACCACCGCGGCATTTTGCCAACCGGCGAAACAGCGCTGTACGTGCTCGCCGGAAACGACGCCACCCTTCGTTCGCAATACCTCCATTTCTTCTCAGCCGACCATTTGTTTGCAAAAAAAGAAGTGCTGTACCTCGAAGAAGTACCTCATGGCGAGCCGGTTATCAGCGGGAAGCTGATTATGCAGCCTGAATTTGTCGAGCTTTTTACCTCCGGAAAAATAACCAGACCACGCCTGAGCAGCGATTTTCCGGCGCAGTTTATCGAAACCGGGCTCGACTGGAAAGACCTCAT
>DAOPZV010000170.1:1330-8440 GCA_035353575.1 Prolixibacteraceae bacterium
CTGCAAACACTTGCCCGAAAATCGAAGACCATCGCCTACCGCGATTTGCTCGCCGGCCTCCAGAAAGAGTATGTGAAAGAAGGGAAAATGGTGAACTTAAGTGTTTAACATTAGCGAAGATTTCCAACAATACAAAAATCAAATCGGTTATATTTGAGGTTCGAACTAACAACTTAAACTATAACCTATGAAAGCTGATCTTTCAAAGCCTGTTGCCCGCAATGCAGGACTTGACATTCTTCGTGTTTTGGCCTGTTACATGGTAGTGCAAATTCACACCGGCGAGTTTTTTTACATTACACCTGAAGGAGGCGTACTAAATGGTCCCGGAAGTTTTTGGGTAGCTATTTTTAACTCCCTTTTCCGCTGCGCTGTGCTGTTGTTTGTAATGATTTCAGGATATTTTTTGTTTCCTGTAAAAGACAATTTGCCTGCGTTCTTTCGCAAAAGGTTTACCAGGGTTCTTATTCCATTTGTTGTTTGGTGCATTGTTTATGCAATTTACCAATACCTGCGCGGAAATGCGGATTTCGCTGCAACCATTGTAAACATCCTGCACATTCCGGTAAATTACGGGACACAAATTGGCCATTTGTGGTATGTATATATGCTTCTCGGAATTTACTTGTTTGCTCCTGTTGTTTCGCCCTGGCTGCAGTCAGCATCCCGCTCACAAATACAATTTTATCTCGTCATCTGGGCAATTGCACTGTGCCTTCCATATATCCATCAGGTTTATCCCGAAGTTTGGGGCGAATGCTTCTGGAATAAAACACCTATGTTGTATTATTTCTCGGGAATGCTTGGGTTTGCTGTTTTAGGCTTCTACATTAAACGTTTTCATTCAGAGAGAAGAAAAAGCGATTTCCTGACCGGTATTATTTTATTGGTAACGGGATACATCATTACTGCTTACGTTTTTGTGTCAAGACTAAATACAGCCAAAACCATTCCCGAACTGGAACTGTCGTGGGGTTACGATGCAATTAACGTTGCGATGCTTGCCTTAGGTTATTTCCTGATTATAAAAAACCTGAAATACCGGAACCCGGACTCCTGGTACGCGCGACTTACCGAAGATATTGCGTTGAAAAGCTACGGAATTTATCTGGTACATATTATCGTGCTCAATACTGTTTACGGTATTCTGCTAACCTGGATCACCGGCCGGGAATACCTTTTCCCAATCATCAGCATTATTACATTTTGTTGTTCTTATTTGATTATTAAGGCATTGTCTTTCATTCCAGGAAGCAAATACGTTGTTGGATAACTATCTGTTTTTGAACTTGAACAAAAAAATCAGAGTAAAATGAATTTCTCGGCATTGCTTTCGAGAATTGATTTAATTCCGACTAACCGATTTCGGCTTTAAAACCGGAATGTTTTTTGTTAATTCACTTTGTGTTTTTCCAAATTCAAATGTTACTTTCAGTATCGTTGAGTTATATTTGGAACCCAAAACCGATTAAAAACGCAAAATCATGATGAAACGCATTTTGTCTTTGTTATTTTTTGTCTCCATTACTTTCGGGTTGAAAGCCGCCATCGTCGACACCATTCAGGTGTACAGCGCCGCAATGCAAAAGAATATCAAAGTGGTAACGATTACTCCCGATTCGTATGCGTCGGCCAAGGAATTACCGGTAGTTTATTTATTGCATGGGTACAGTGGAAATCACCTTGATTGGATTAACAAAGCAAAAGGCTTCGAAAAAGCCGCAGATATTCACAACCTGATTATCGTTTGCCCCGACGGCGGCTACGGCAGCTGGTACTGGGACAGCCCGATTGACCCCAAATCTCAATACGAAACATTTGTGTCGAAAGAGCTGATCAGCGCCATTGATGCGAAGTACAAAACCATCAAAGACCGCAAGGGACGCGGAATTACCGGACTAAGCATGGGTGGACACGGAGGACTTTACCTCGGAATCAGGCATCAGGATGTGTTTGGAGCTGCCGGAAGCATGAGCGGCGGAGTTGATATTCGCCCGTTCCCGAACAACTGGGAAATGGCCAAACGCCTGGGAACTTATGCCGAGCAACCTGAACGTTGGGAAAAGAACACGGTAATAAACTTGCTGAATTTGCTCACTCCCAACTCACTGGCAATTATTATTGATTGCGGCACCGAAGATTTCTTCTTCAAAGTGAACGAAAACCTGCATCAGCAGTTATTATACCGAAATATTCCACACGACTTTATTACCCGGCCAGGAGGTCATACGTGGCCATACTGGACCAACGCTGTGAAATTTCAAATGCTTTTCATGAGTAATTATTTCAACAACAATAAATAAATCAACCATTTATGATCAGGAATTTATTTTTATTTCTAGCACTTATTCTTTTATTCACAAATTTGGCCAATGCCGATGGTTATGAGCTGAAAGTAAGGATTAAGAATCTGTCTAACAAAGACGTTATTCTTGGTCACCGTTTTGCCGATAAGCTTTACCCCGACGACACACTTAAGCTCGACAACTCGGGATACGGCGTATTAAAAGGCGACAAGAAATATCCCGAAGGCATTTATTTTTTCCTGACTCCAGCGAAAAAAATGTTCGACTTTTTCATGACTGAAAATCAGAAATTCGCGATTGAAACAGATACTCTGGATTTGTTTGACAAGCTGAAGTTTGAAAATTCTCCGGAAAACACGGCAGCAATGGATTATCGAAAATTCATCACACTCGCGCAGCAGAAAATAACCGCACAAAAAGAAAAAAAACAAGATACAAAAGCTGAAGAAGAAGCATTTATGAAAGATCTGAAAACGGCGAACGAAAAACTTATCGACGGACAGAAAAGCAACTTCGTCGGCGCATTTTTCAAAGCGGTTCAGGACATAAAAATACCAGATCCACCCAAAGATGCCAACGGGAAAATTCTGGATTCGCTTTTTCAGGCCAAATACTACCGTGCGCATTATTTCGATAACATCAACCTGAAAGATGCCCGTTTCCTTAGAACTCCGATCTACGACGAAAAAGTAAAGACATATCTCAGTCGGGTAATCCCTCAGATTCCGGATACCGTGAATACCGAAATAGATAAATTACTGACCATCGCCGAAGCCGACAAAGATATTTTCCGCTACATGCTTATCACCATGTTTAACTATTCAGCCTCAAGCCAAATTATGGGTTTCGACGCTGTTTACGCTCATGTAGCCGAAAAATGGTATTTGCCAAAAGCGAACTTCGAAGACACTGCATTTGTGAGGAAAACAAGGCAAACCGTTGAGAAGCTGAAGCCACTTTTAATCGGTAAAACAGCTCCCGATTTCCAGGTGATGTGGGTCCCATCCGATCACTTCACTGTGGCACAATCCGATTCGCTGGCCAGGAACAACCCACACATCGGCAACATGATAAAGCTCTCGCAGGTGGATGCCAAATACACCATACTTGCTTTCTGGGAAGCTGATTGCCACCATTGCCAGAAAGAGATTCCGGAATTGTACCAGGTATATCAGAAATTAAAAGATAAAGGAGTTAAAGTCTTGTCGGTACACATGTTAGGTGGAGTTGAAGGAAAGAAAAAATGGATCAATTTTGTAAACGAACATGCGATGTATGGTTGGATGAATGCCTGGAATCCATACGATTACACCTACAAGAAAATATATGATATCAGCGTAACTCCGGCGATTTTCATCCTCGATAAAGACAAAAAAATAATCGCTAAACGAATCGATCCAACCCAGATCGAAAACTTCCTGAATCAATACGAGAAGCTGTTCGGAAAAAAATCGTAAAAGCGAGTTTAAAGTTAAATTGGGAAAGACAAGCTAAAAAGTGTCAAAATGATACTTTTTAGCTTGTCTTTTTATTTCAAGCGTTTAACTTTACACAACGACTTAAAAATCAAAACTAACCCAATTATGCTTCTGAAAAACCTCATTTTATCTATTCTGGCATTAAGTTTCTTATCAGCTTATTCTCAGAATGTGAAGCAATTCAATCCCGGCGAAATCTGGAACGACAATAACGGCGTTCACATTAATGCCCACGGTGGTGGAATTCTCTATTATAATGGAATTTACTATTGGTATGGCGAGCACAAAATAGCTGGAAAAATTGGCAACTCGGCGCAGGTTGGTGTTAGCTGCTATTCGTCTAAAGATTTGTACAACTGGAAAAACGAAAGCATTGCCCTGAAGGTGGACGAAAACCCCAACAGCGACATTACCAAAGGCTGCACATTGGAGCGCCCCAAAGTGATTTACAACGCCAAAACCAAAAAATTTATAATGTGGTTCCACCTCGAACTGAAAGGCAAAGGCTACTATGCTGCACGCAGCGGGGTTGCAGTAAGCGATAAACCAACAGGGCCATTTACTTTCCTGAAAAGCTTTCGCCCCAATGCCGGGTTTTGGCCGGTAAATGTTCAGCCTTGCCACAAAAAACCGGTATCGCCTGAGGTGAAAGACTCCTATTGCGGAGGAAAAGGTTGTCTGCCTGCTCCGGTTGATTCAGTTAATTTGCTGGGTCGCGATTTTAAAGGCGGACAAATGGCGCGCGATATGAATTTGTTTGTCGATGATGACGGAACAGCCTATCAAATCTATTCTTCCGAAGAAAACAGCACCCTGCATATCTCTAAACTAACTGACGATTACCTCTCCTATTCCGGCGAATATTTCCGGGTATTTGTTGGCCGGTACATGGAAGGTGCAACCCTGTTTAAACGCGCCGGGAAATACTACATCATCGCCTCCGATTGTACAGGTTGGAACCCCAATGCTGCCCGTTCTGCCGTTGCCGACCAGATTTTTGGAGAATGGAAAGAACTCGGGAATCCGGCTGTAGGCAAAGATTCCGAATTAACCTTTCATTCGCAAAGCACTTATGTACTGAAAGTTGAAGGCAAAAAAGACAGCTACATCTTCATGGGCGACCGCTGGACTCCCGAAAACCCTATTGATGGCCGTTACATCTGGCTACCGGTTACTTTTGAAAACGATGCTCCAAAATTGTATTGGAAAACATCCTGGAGTCTGTGAAAATTTAAACTGAGTAGGAATAGAATCTAACAAAAAAATGGCAAAAATTATGAATATCAATAAGGTTACCTCATTAATTTTCTTCGGATTGACAATCATTTTTATTGCTGTTTCCATGACAAACCAAAGCTTTTTTGATTGGGTATTTGAACGGCATCATAACCAGTGGAGTTGGTATATCAGACCTGTTTTTCTAATACCGTTTTGCTTTTTCGCCTACAAACATAACTGGGCAGGAATTTCAATAACTATATTTTGTCTTTTCACCAGCATGTTTTGGTTCAGTAAACCCGAAATGAGCACCGCCAGTGTAAATATGTTCTTAGAGTTCGAAAAAAACTGGTTATCATCCGATTGGGATTTCAATAAAGTTATGTTTTCATTCACAGTTCCTCTTTCGTTTTTTGCTCTGGGACTGGCTTTTTGGAAGCATAGTCTATCATTAGGGCTTGTAGTTATTGTTCTGATTGCTTTGGGCAAAATGGCTTGGAGTGTCGGGTATGCAGGCGATTCAGGAAAATCAATAATTGTACCAGCTATTGTTGGACTCTCTGCTTGCCTGGGGTTTATTTATCTCGGTTTTAAAATACTTAAAAGTGATAAAACAGCAAAGAAACAGTCCAAAAATTCCAACGATTTTTAGACATTTACATAAATTACGATTCTGATATACAATTACATAGGCAGCTATTAAACTAATCATATTCAATAAATTAATCTCTACTCATGAAAAAATTTATTCTGACATTGCTGATTCTATTCGCAATTTCACCACTTCTTTTTGCAAAAATTACTCTTCCTTCGGTATTTGCCGACAATATGGTTCTTCAGCAAAACTCGGATGTTGCCATCTGGGGTTGGTCGAATCCGGGCGAAACCGTTAAAATTGTAGCCAGCTGGGCCAGCAAAGACACTATAAAAGTGAAGGCTGATAACACTTCGGCGTGGAAAACTACCATCAAAACCATTGGTGCCGGCGGCCCATACGCAATTAAAATTACTGGCGATCAGGGCGTAACCCTCAGCAATGTCATGCTGGGCGAAGTGTGGATTTGCAGTGGACAGTCGAACATGGAAATGTCGGTCAACTGGAAGCTGATCAATGGCGAAGAAGAAGCTGCCAAAGCCAACAATCCGAACATCCGCATTTTCCATGTGCAAAAACTAGGGGCAGATTATCCGCAACAAACCTGCAATGCCACATGGATGGTTTGTTCTCCTGAAACCATGCGGGCAACCAGCGCCGTGGGTTATTTCTTTGCGCGCGAGTTGCAGCAGAAGCTCAATGTCCCGGTGGGTATAATCGTTTCGGCCTGGGGTGGAACACCTGCCGAAGTTTGGATTGAAAAAAGCCACATAGAAAATAACCCTGAACTAAGTAAAAATCGCCACACCGATAATTCGGAGTGGTGGCCAGGTAGCCCGGGCGTATTATACAATTCGATGATTGCTCCTGTTATTCCTTACGGAATTGCAGGCGCTATTTGGTATCAAGGGGAATCGAACTGCGAAAACCATTCGGTATATGCCCAATTGATGAAAACGCTGATTGAAAACTGGCGTGCTGATTTCAAAAAAGACTTTCCATTCTATTTAGTTCAAATCGCTCCATTTGATTATGGCGATAAAGGCACTTCTGAATACCTGCGCGAACAACAGAGTATTATTCCTCAGATTGTACCGAACACCGGAATGGTTGTAATTACCGATTTGGTGGATAATATTAAGGATATTCACCCAAAAGACAAGCTAAACGTAGGAAAACGCCTCGCCAATTATGCGTTGACCGAAACCTACAAACAAAACGTGGGTGCTTACAAATCTCCATCGTTTAAATCGATGCAGGTTGAAAAAAACAAGGTTGTGCTGAGCTTCAACGATGTTTTAACCGGATTAAAATGTACCGAAAAAACTCCTGAAAAGTTCCTGGTTGCAGGCGACGATCAGAAATTTGTGCAGGCAACAGCCAAAATTGAAGGTTCAACCATTGTGCTATCGTCAAAATTGGTAAAGAATCCGGTGGCCGTGCGCTTCTGCTTCTACGACGCCATTATGCCCGATGTGTTCAGCACCGAAGGTTTGCCTTTGGCGCCTTTCCG
>DAOPZV010000171.1:0-8295 GCA_035353575.1 Prolixibacteraceae bacterium
AAATATCGTCCACAGTTCTATCTGCGTACACTTGACGTAACTGGCGAAATCCACTTACCAGAAGGACGCGAAATGGTTATGCCTGGCGATAACGTTTCTATTGAAGTGGAATTGATCTATCCAGTAGCTCTTAACATCGGTCTTCGTTTCGCTATCCGCGAAGGAGGTCGTACAGTAGGTGCTGGTCAGGTTACTGAAATTGTAAAGTAATTTCTGATAAAATATTCTGAAAAAGTCCCGGACTTTTATGTCCGGGACTTTTTACGGATGTAACTCAAATGGGAGTTTTTATAGTAAGTTCGACTCTTACCTTCCGTTCAAATTTATAAATTTATAAAATGAAACTTAAAGTTTACTTTGAAGAAGCTTATAACGAGCTTGTTCATAAAGTTTCCTGGCCTACCTGGAAAGAATTACAAAGTAGTGCTTTCATTGTAATGGTTGCTTCCTTTATTATAGCACTTATAGTTTTCGTAATGGACGCTTCTTTCGAGCGCATTATGAGCTTTGTGTACAGTTTATTTTATTAATTCCTTTTGGAGTACAACATGAGCGAAAACGTAAAAAAATGGTATGTTCTTCGGGCAATTGGAGGAAAAGAGAAAAAAGTCAAAGAATATATTGATAACGAGATAGCAAATGCTGGCCTCCAGGATTATGTTTCGCAGGTTCTTTTGCCAATAGAAAAAGTTTACCAGATCAGAAACGGAAAGAAGATAAGCAAAGAGCGTAATTTATTTCCTGGATATGTTATGGTAGAAGCTTGTTTAGTGGGAGAGGTTCCACACATTTTGAAAAATATACCCAACGTTATTGGCTTCCTTGGGGATACAAAAAGTGGAGAGCCCGTTCCTATGCGGCAGTCCGAAGTTTTCAGGATTTTAGGTCGTGTTGACGAATTGGCTGATTCAGCAGAGGAAATGAATATTCCATTTGTTGTTGGCGAAACTGTGAAAGTAATTGATGGGCCATTCAACGGCTTTAATGGAATCATTGAGAAAATCAATGAGGAAAAGAAAAAGCTGGAAGTAATGGTCAAAATTTTTGGACGAAAAACTCCGCTCGAGCTTAGCTTTATGCAAGTAGAGAAGGAGTAATAAATCATTTATCGATTTTATTATGGCTAAAGAAATTGCTGGATTCATTAAATTGCAAGTTAAGGGGGGTGCTGCTAACCCTTCACCTCCAATAGGCCCAGCATTAGGTTCTAAAGGGGTAAATATCATGCAGTTTTGCAAACAGTTTAACGGCCGTACACAGGACCTAGCAGGGAAAGTGTTGCCGGTAGTTATTACCGTTTATGCTGATAAATCTTTTGATTTTGTAATTAAACAACCCCCAGTAGCTGTGCAACTAATTGAAGCTGCAAAAGTGAAAAAAGGTTCAGCAGAGCCACACGTTAACAAAGTTGGTTCTGTAACCTGGGATCAGGTAAAGGTTATTGCTGAAACAAAAATGGAAGACCTTAACTGTTTTTCACTCGATGCTGCAGTTAGCATGGTAGCTGGTACTGCCAGAAGTATGGGTATTACCGTTGATGGTGTACGCCCATCATTTAACAAATAAAAATTTAAAAAATGGGCAGAATTACAAAAAATAAAAAGCTAGCTCTCGCAAAACTCGAAAAAGGTAAATTCTATACCTTGAAAGAAGCTTCAACTTTGGTGAAAGAAATAACTTTTACGAAGTTCGATGCCTCTGTAGATATTGATGTTCGCCTTGGAGTTGACCCGAGAAAAGCTAATCAAATGGTTAGAGGCGTGGTTACTTTACCTCACGGAACTGGTAAGGAAATTCGTGTATTGGCCTTGGTTACTCCTGACAAAGTTCAGGAAGCTAAAGATGCTGGAGCTGATTATGTAGGTCTCGACGACTATGTTGATAAAATCAAAGGTGGTTGGACCGATGTTGATGTGATTATTACTATGCCGCCGGTTATGGGTAAAGTTGGTGCATTGGGACGTATTCTTGGTCCTCGTGGTTTAATGCCAAACCCAAAGAGCGGTACAGTTACGATGGAAGTAGGAAAAGCGGTAGCGGAAGTTAAAGCTGGTAAAATTGACTTCAAAGTTGACAAGTTTGGTATTGTGCATACTTCTGTAGGGAAAGTATCTTTCTCTGCTGATAAAATTGCTGACAATGCCACTGAGTTCGTCAATACGTTGTTGAAGCTCAAGCCTTCGGCTGCTAAAGGTACATATATCAAAAGTATTTACCTTTCAAGTACTATGAGTCCTGGTATACAAGTAGAACCGAAATCTGTCTCTGAAAAGTAATCGACTATTATGAAAAAATCAGAAAAATTCGAAATTATTGGTAGCCTTACGGAGCAGATCAATTCATCAAGCCATTTTTATCTTACTGATATTGAGAGCTTAAACGCCGATCAAACTAGCAAGTTACGTCGTTTATGCAACAAGCAGAATGTAGAGTTGGTTGTAGTGAAGAATACCCTTTTACGTAAAGCTATTGAAGCATCAAATAAAGAAGCAGCAGAGCTTTTCGGTGTACTCAAAGGTAATACATCGGTAATGTTTTGCGAAGATGCAAATACACCGGCCAAACTGATCAAAGAATTCAAAAAGAAATATCAAAAACCAATATTAAAAGGAGCCTATGTTCAGGAATCGGTTTATATTGGCGAAAATCAGTTGGATGTATTAGTTTCAATTAAGTCTAAAAACGAACTTCTTGGTGAAGTTATCGGGTTATTGCAATCGCCAATCAAAAATGTATTGGGTGGTTTGCAATCAGGAGGTAACATTATCCATGGCGTGTTGAAGACATTGGGAGAAAGAGAATAAAATTAGTTTAAAATTTATATTAAAAATTATTACTGAAATGGCAGATTTAAAAGCACTTGCGGAAGAGTTGGTAAACTTAACTGTAAAAGAAGTAAATGAATTAGCCGGAATTTTGAAATCGGAATATGGTATTGAACCTGCTGCTGCTGCTGTAGCTGTTGCTGCTGGTCCTGCTGCCGCTGCTGAAGAAGCAGAAGAAAAAGTTCAAACTGAATTCGACGTTATTTTGAAATCAGCTGGACAATCAAAATTAGCTGTTGTTAAATTAGTTAAAGAATTAACTGGTCTTGGTTTGAAAGAAGCTAAAGAAGTAGTTGACGCTGCTCCTAAAGCAATCAAAGAAAAAGTTTCTAAAGACGAAGCTGAATCATTAAAAAGTCAATTAGAAGAAGCTGGAGCTGAAGTTGAACTTAAATAAAAGTCTAAAGACCTTAGTTAAAGGTTGATATGGTTTAGAACCTCACATTAGTGGGGTTCTATGCCTTTTTGTATATTTATCTAATAAGTTCAATTAATAATCTACGTCGATGTCAGTAAAATTTGAAAACCAGAGGATTAGCTTTTCTTCAACCAAAACTGTCTTTGATTACCCTGATTTTCTTGAAGTTCAAATTAAATCATTTGTTGAATTTTTTCAGCTTGGAACTACTCCTGATCAGAGAAGAAATGAAGGCCTGTGGAAGGTGTTTGAAGAAAATTTCCCGATTACCGATACCAGAAATAACTTCGTTCTAGAGTTTGTTGATTATTCTGTTGACCCGCCACGTTACTCGATCGATGAATGTATTGAACGCGGATTGACATTTAGCGTTCCACTAAAAGCGAAATTGAAGCTTTATTGTACCGATCCGGAGCACGAGGACTTCGATACCGTTGTGCAGGACGTTTATCTTGGTACCGTTCCTTACATGACACCAAGAGGATCATTCATTATCAATGGTGCAGAGCGTGTAGTTGTTTCTCAGTTGCATCGTTCGCCTGGTGTTTTCTTTGGCCAGAGCATGCATGCAAACGGGACAAAACTTTATTCAGCAAGAATTATTCCTTTTAAAGGATCATGGATCGAGTTTGCAACCGACATCAATAGTGTGATGTTTGCATATATCGATCGTAAGAAAAAGCTTCCGGTAACTACATTGCTTCGTGCAATCGGTTTCGAAAGCGATAAAGATATTCTCGAAATTTTCGACCTTGCTGATGAAATTAAGGTGTCGAAATCTGGTTTGAAGAAGATTGTTGGTCGTAAACTGGCAGCCCGTGTTTTGAAAACCTGGGTAGAAGACTTCGTTGATGAAGATACCGGTGAAGTGGTATCAATCGAGCGTAACGAAGTTGTTATCGATCGTGAAACAATTATTGATAATGATCACATTGATGAAATCGTAGATTCTGGTGCTAAAACAATTCTTTTACACAAAGAAGATCAGAACCTGCAGGATTTCGCTATCATATACAATACACTTCAGAAAGACCCATGTAACTCTGAAAAAGAAGCAGTGTTACATATCTATCGTCAGTTACGTAATGCAGAACCGCCAGATGACGCTACTGCCCGCGACGTTATTGACAAGTTGTTCTTCTCTGAAAAGCGTTACGACCTTGGTCAAGTCGGCCGTTACCGTATGAACAAGAAATTGAACTTGAATATTGAAATGAATGTTCAGGTTTTGACTAAAGAGGACATTATTGAAATCATTAAATATTTGATCAAGTTGGTTAACTCAAAAACTGATGTTGATGATATTGACCACTTGAGCAACCGTCGTGTTCGTACCGTTGGCGAACAAATGTATAACCAGTTTGGTGTAGGTTTGGCCCGTATGGCACGCACTATTCGCGAACGTATGAATGTTCGTGACAATGAAGTATTTACTCCAATTGATTTGATTAACTCGAAGACATTGTCATCGGTGATTAATTCATTTTTTGGAACAAATGCACTGTCTCAGTTCATGGATCAAACCAATCCGTTGGCTGAAATGACAAATAAACGTCGTATGTCGGCTTTGGGACCTGGCGGTCTTTCACGCGAAAGAGCTGGTTTCGAGGTTCGCGACGTTCACTATACTCACTATGGACGTCTTTGTCCAATTGAAACACCTGAAGGACCAAACATCGGTTTGATTTCTTCGCTTTGTGTTTTTGCTAAAGTTACCGACTTAGGGTTCATCGCTACTCCTTACCGTAAGGTTGAGGCAGGCCAGGTCGATTTGTCTGAGGAGGGAGTAATTTTCCTTACTGCTGAAGAAGAAGAAGGTAAAATTATTGCACAGGCAAATGCACCAATTGACAATGATGGCCATTTCATTAATCAACGGGTGAAAGCTCGTTTGGATGGTGACTATCCAATCGTAGGCCGATCTGAAGTAAATCTGATGGACGTTGGTCCAAACCAGATCGCATCAGTAGCTGCATCATTAATCACCTTCCTTGAACACGACGATGCTAACCGTGCGTTGATGGGATCGAACATGATGCGGCAGGCAGTTCCGCTTCTTCGTCCGGAAGCCCCATTTGTTGGTACCGGTCTTGAAGCCCGCGCAGCTGTTGACTCTCGAGTATTGGTAGCAGCTGAAGACAATGGAGTCGTTGAGTATGTTGACGCTGATGAGATTCACATTAGATATGATAAAACTGAAGACGAACTTTTTGTAAGCTTTGATCCGGAAATTGTCAAGTATAAAATTGCTAAATTCCAGAAAACTAACCAGGGAACGGTGGTTGACTTGAAACCAATCGTGTTTAAAGGCGATCGTGTAACCAAAGGTCAGGTTTTAACAGAAGGATATGCAACGCAAGGTGGTGAATTGGCGTTGGGACGTAACCTTAAAGTTGCATTCATGCCATGGCAGGGTTACAATTATGAGGATGCTATCGTAATTTCAGAACGTGTTGTTCGCGAAGACATCTTTACCTCTGTTCATGTTGACGAATATGCGTTGGAAGTTCGCGACACCAAACGCGGTGTTGAAGAGTTTACTTCTGATATTCCAAACGTAAGCGAAGAAGCAACCAAAAATCTGGATGAAAACGGGCTGATTCGTGTTGGCGCTATTGTAAAACCTGGAGATATACTCATTGGTAAGATCACTCCGAAAGGAGAATCAGATCCTTCTCCTGAAGAAAAACTGCTCCGCGCAATTTTCGGTGACAAAGCCGGTGACGTGAAAGATGCTTCATTAAAAGCTTCTCCTTCGTTGAATGGAACAGTAATCGATAAAAAATTATTCTCTCGCGTCGTAAAAGACAAGAAAGGGAAAATGGCCACCAAACCATTGCTCGACGCTATTGACGAAGAGTTTGACCGTGGCGTTTCTGCTTTACGCGCCAAACTTGAAGATAAACTTTTCACATTGGTGAACGGAAAGACAAGCCAGGGAGTAAAAGATTACTATGGCGGCGATGTGATTGGTAAAGGTGTGAAATTTACCTTAAAGCAATTACAGGAAATTGATTATTTGTCGATTAATCCATCAAAATGGACGACAGATAAAGACAAGAACGATATGATTTTTGCTCTTGTCAACAATTTCATCATGAAGTATAAAGAGCTTGAAGCTGTAGCCAAACGTAAACGTTACAATGTTACGATCGGTGATGAACTTCCTGCAGGCATTATCCAGTTGGCAAAAGTTTATGTAGCTAAGAAACGTAAGCTGCAGATCGGTGATAAAATGGCAGGTCGTCACGGGAACAAAGGTATCGTGTCGCGTATTGTTCGCGACGAAGATATGCCGTTTCTGGAAGATGGAACTCCGGTTGACATTGTGTTGAACCCGTTGGGTGTGCCTTCGCGTATGAACCTTGGTCAGATTTACGAAACTGTTTTAGCTTGGGCCGGAAAAGAATTGGGGTTGAAATTTGCAACGCCGATTTTCGACGGAGCTTCACTCGATGAGGTTTGTGAATATACAGATAAAGCTGGTGTTCCTCGTTATGGTAAAACTTACCTGCGCGACGGTGGAACAGGCGAACCTTTCGACCAGCCTGCAACTGTTGGGGTAATCTACATGTTGAAACTGGGCCACATGGTTGAAGATAAGATGCATGCTCGTTCTATCGGTCCGTATTCGTTGATTACTCAGCAACCATTAGGTGGTAAAGCTCAGTTCGGGGGTCAGCGTTTCGGTGAAATGGAGGTTTGGGCACTCGAAGCATTTGGTGCGTCAAACATCCTTCAGGAAATCTTGACTGTTAAATCAGACGACGTTCTGGGTAGAGCAAAAGCTTACGAATCAATTGTAAAAGGTGAACCAATGCCGGCGGCAGGTATTCCTGAATCATTGAACGTGTTATTGCACGAGTTACGTGGTCTTGGTTTGAGTGTAAACCTCGATTAATTTAGGACGATCAGTTTTGATTCTCCTGTTTATAAATTGATAAAATATCCAACGATATATGGCATTCAGAAAAGACAATAAAGTTAAAAGCAGCTTTGCCAAAATTGGTATTAGTCTTGCTTCGCCTGAAGAAGTTCTTGAACGTTCGCATGGTGAAGTGTTGAAACCAGAAACAATCAACTACCGCACTTATAAACCCGAACGCGATGGTTTGTTCTGCGAACGCATCTTCGGTCCGGTAAAAGATTATGAGTGTCACTGCGGTAAATACAAACGCATCCGTTACAAAGGAATCGTTTGCGACCGTTGTGGTGTTGAAGTAACTGAAAAGAAAGTACGTCGTGAACGTATGGGACACATCTCATTGGTTGTTCCTGTGGCTCACATCTGGTACTTCAAATCGCTGCCTAACAAAATTGGTTACCTTTTAGGTTTACCAACCAAAAAGCTCGATGCAATTATTTATTACGAAAGATATGTGGTTATCCAGGCTGGTATTAAAGCTCAGGATGGTGTAAAATATCTCGACTTCCTCACCGAAGAAGAATATTTGGACATTCTGGACACCCTGCCAAAAGAAAACCAATACCTTGATGACGAAGATCCAAACAAATTCATCGCCCGCATGGGTGCCGAAGCTTTGTACACTTTATTACAACGCCTCGAATTGGATGAATTGTCGTTCGACCTTCGCCACAAAGCCAGCACCGAAACTTCGCAACAACGTAAAAACGAAGCGCTCAAACGTCTTCAGGTTGTTGAAGCTTTCCGCGCCAGCAAAAATATCAACCGTCCTGAATGGATGATTGTAAAAGTTGTTCCGGTTATCCCACCTGATTTGCGTCCGTTAGTTCCACTGGATGGTGGCCGTTTTGCTACTTCCGATTTGAACGACTTGTACCGCCGTGTGATTATCCGTAACAACCGTTTGAAACGATTGATCGAAATTAAAGCTCCTGAAGTAATCTTGCGTAACGAAAAACGTATGCTCCAGGAAGCTGTTGACTCATTATTCGACAACTCAAGAAAATCAAACGCTGTAAAAACTGAAAATAACCGCGCACTGAAATCATTATCCGATAGTTTGAAAGGTAAACAAGGTCGTTTCCGTCAAAACTTGTTGGGTAAACGTGTTGACTATTCAGCTCGTT
>DAOPZV010000172.1:0-8194 GCA_035353575.1 Prolixibacteraceae bacterium
GGAGTACGGCTCCAAACAGCTTTAAACTGCAATTCAGGAATCTGCAAAATAGCTTTGGCGTGCAAATGAGCAATTTTGGCACATCCAATTATAGCAACATTTAAGGTCATAGTCGTGATGGTTAGATTGTTTCGAGATATAAGTTGCGTGTTTTCACTGAAACTCGCAACCGACAACAATTTTTATGGTTTTAAAATTACTTTCATCAAATGAGGGTCTTTGCGGTAAAGACGCTGGAACCAGTCGTTTCCTTCTTCAAGCGGCGCAACTTTGCTGATTAACGGATCGACATTGATTTGCCCGGAAGCAATCAGATCGAGACATTGCGGATATTCACCAGCCGATGCACACGATCCCTGAATTTTGATCTGGCGGGTAACCACTTTTTGAAGCGGAAATTTCACTTCAGGAGAAAGGTTACCAACCAATGTAACAGTTCCGCCTTTGCGCGCACAGTCGATGGCCAAATTTACAGTCGATTCAATACCAACAACTTCAAACACTAAATCAGCACCGCGTTTTTCGGTTTCCTTTAAAACGAGATCCAGAACTTTTTTGCCTTCAGGTTTTACGGCGCAGTCAGCACCAAGTTCCAGAGCCAAGTCCAGCTTGCTCTCAACCGGATCGATGGCAATCACTTTGCCGCAGCCAGCAGCTTTCAAGGCTTGAATACACAGCAGTCCAATCATTCCGCAGCCAATAACAACAGCGGTATCATTTCCGTGAACGGAGCTTATTCGAACTGCATGAACCGCAACCGAAACAGCTTCGGCCAATGCGGCTTTTTCGAAACTAATATTTTCAGGAATGGCATATAAAATGTGTGCCGGAACTGCGATGTACTCGGCAAAAGCGCCGTCCTGCCGGTATTCGTCGCACGAAACACCCAGTACACGCCGGTCTTCGCACAGGTTAATTTCACCACGCTGACAATAATAGCATTTTCCACACGAAATCGTTGAATCGAAAGTTACGCGGTCGCCAACATTCCAGCCAAATACATCGTGCGCTATTCGCACAATTACTCCTGATGCTTCATGCCCCATAATTACAGGAGGTCTGCGGCGGCCAGTGCTTCCGTCCATTCCGTGCACGTCGCTGCCACAAATTCCGCAGGCCTTTACCTGTATCAATACCCAGCCTGGCTTCACTTCAGGAATTTCAGTATCCTTAATTACAAATTCATTGTATTCTTCAAGTACCAACGATTTCATAGGTTTAGTTTAATTTTTTTCATCGGACCGACTTTTCTCTTTCTTTTCCGAATGGCATAAAAATAAGCAAAGCATTGACAACAAATCCTGAAATCAAAATAATTGAGCCAGTCTCGGAGTGATGAAATGTGATCAACAATTTTCCCCATAAAGCCAGAACACCACCAGCGAGCATGGCAGCAATCCCAAACCGCTTGTTATACGGGAGATTGAACAGAGCTGCAATCATAGGAATAATAAATGCTCCTGAGTAGAACGAAAGCGCCAATAATAGTGATGAAACAATAGAAGTGATTTTCAGCGAAATAATCATGCTAAAAATGCCGACAACAATTATTAAGAGTCTCGTTTGCTGAAACGATTTCCGGTTGTTGAGATCCTTGTGAAATAATTCGCTTAAAATCATGGAAGCCGTCAGTAGGGTAGTGGCGGCAGTTGACAGAACCGCCGAAATTAAAGCAGCTACCAGGAGTCCGGTCACCCAATCAGGCAACAAGCTGTTTGCCAGATTCACCAAACTTGAACTATTTTGTACTCCTGAATTGAAAGTAGCTGCATAAATTCCGACATAGGAGAGCACGAATCCAAACGGAATCAAAATTAGTGCTACAGCCAAAACACTTCGGAAAGCTGTTTTCGAGTTCTTAGAGCAAAATACACGGGAATATATATCAGGACCAACAACAAAAGTGCTTGAAAAAGTAATGATCAGAATCAACAAGTCGAAAGGCGAGAAATGACTGTTAAACGGGAAATACGTCGAAAATGAAGGCAATTCGGGAAATTTGGAAGTCGGAATCAATAAAGCTGTGATGACAACACCTCCCAAAATAAAAAACGATTGAAACAAATCGGTTTTCATTACCGAAACCTGTCCGCCAATATATGTATAGATAATAAATATTGTCCCGGTGAAGAACACGCCCAAACTGTACGACAAATTGAAAAAACTTACCAGAATTTGTGCTCCGCCTATAATCTGCGCAGCAACAACACCCAACCAGGCAACCGGGATGATAACTGAGGTTACTTTCCGCGCTGCTTCTCCATAAAATTGACCAATAAGTTCAGGCAGCGTGAACTTCCCTTTGGCATAGACTTTTTTAACGATTGGAAGTAAGCCCAGCAATCCCAAACTCGCTGCGAGAATGTACCAGGCCGATGCCCACGACTGCGTTTCGGCCAAACCAATTGTTCCCATAACCGCCGATCCTCCGAGAATTGTAGCCAGTAAACTTCCTGAAATTTGCCAAACGCCGGTTTTCTTTCCTGCCAAAAAATAATCAAACGGCGATTTAATTTTCAGGAATGAGTAAATTCCTATAAGGAATAAAACGATAGCATATATAATAAGTATGGTGAGCTTCATCTCGCACAATCGTAGTTTTAAACCGTAAAGGTGTTAAATTTTGATGGATAACAAACAATTGAGCCTTCTTGTATTTATAGCAAACAGTCCAAAACAAAGAATAAATTTTCTTGTGCTCCATAACATTGATAATGGAATTAATAAATTAACTATTTTTGTTTCCGTTATCGCACACGGAAATAATTTTTTAACAAATAACAACCAATAACCTTATGCGTAAACCACAAATTCTAATTGCATTTTTGTTGATTACATTCAGTGTATCAGCAAAAAAATCAGATGGTTGGGTGTCACTCTTCAACGGGAAAGATCTAACCGGCTGGCACCAGTTGAACGGAAAAGCCAAGTACCACGTTGAAAATGGTGAAATTGTCGGAACAACCGTTTCAGACACTCCAAATTCCTTTCTCGCCACTGACAAAGATTACAGCGATTTTATTCTCGAACTCGATCTTTTGGTTGACAACGACATGAATTCGGGCATTCAGTTCCGAAGCATTAGCAAGCCTGATGTAATGGATGGCCGCGTACATGGCTACCAATGCGAAGTTGACCCATCACCACGTGCATGGAGCGCTGGCATATACGACGAAGCCCGCCGTGGCTGGTTATATACTGGAGAATTGAACCCGGCTGCAAAAACGGCATTCAAACTCGGACAATGGAACCACTATCGTATTGAGTGCGTTGGAAACAATATTCGCACCTGGTTAAACGGTATTCCGGTTGCGTATCTAATCGACGATATGACACCGGGCGGACTAATTGCACTTCAGGTACACGCCATTGGGAAAGACGATAAACCCGGAAAACAAATCCGTTGGAAAAACATCAAAATCAAAACAACCGATCTAAAGCCAACTGAAACTCCCGACGTTTTTGTAGTCAACCTGATACCAAACACTTTAAGCAATGCTGAAAAAGCACAAGGCTGGCAACTACTGTTCGACGGTAAAACCACCGATGGTTGGGTTGCGGCAGGTAAAAATGAATTTCCGGCTGAAGGATGGAAAGTTGTTGACGGAACGATTATGGCAGTTGCGAATCGTCCGGATGCCCCGGTAAAAGGAACGGACATTGTGACCAAAGAAAAATTTACTGCTTTCGAACTTCAGTTTGAAGCTAATTTTGCTGAGGGTGCAAACAGTGGTGTTAAATATTATGTGGGCAACGGCGGCCCGGGCATCGGACTGGAATACCAGGTGTTGGACGATAAAAGACATCCGGATGCAAAGTTAGGTGCAGTTGGAAACCGCACACTGTCTTCGCTTTACGATTTAATTCCGTCGGACAAGCAGGAGCGTTTTACCAAAGGAGCCAACGAATGGAATGTTTGCCGCATTGTTGCTAATCCGGATAATCATATTGAGCATTGGCTGAACGGAATGAAGGTTGTTGACTACGTGCGAGGATCGAATATTTTCCGTGCGTTGGTTGCTCGCAGCAAATACGCCGACTATAAAGACTTTGGAATGGTAAAAGAAACACCGATTCTACTTCAGTATCACCAGGATCAGGTGAAATTCAGAAGCATCAAAATCAGAAAAATAAACTAAACCAAACACCTTAATTAATATTCAGAATGACAACAAATCGCAGAGAATTTATTAGAAATGTAGCTGTAGGAACCGCCGGTATTACGATTGGTGGCGCACTGTCGGGTTTTTCAGCGAAAAGTTATTCCCGAATTATTGGCGCTAACGACAGACTTTCTGTTGCCCTGATGGGATGCGGCCGAAGAGTTGGTGCATATTACGGAGCACTGAAAAACAAAGACAACAATGTTGATGTAGCCTATATTTGCGACGTAATGAAAAAACAACGCGAAAAAGTTGCCAGGGACCTGAACGGAAAAGTATCCGGCGCAGCCAAATTGGTTAACGACATTCACGAAGTTTGGAACGACCAAAAAGTTGATGCTATTTTCAATGCTACTCCCGACCATTGGCATGCACCGGGAACCTGGCTCGCCATGCAGGCCGGAAAACATGTTTACATTGAAAAACCGTGCAGCCATAATCCACGCGAGGGCGAATTGCTCGTCGCATTCCAGAAAAAATACGGAAAAGTTGTGCAAATGGGAAACCAACAGCGGTCGGCAAAAGAATCGCAGGAAATTATTGCTGAAATTCACAAGGGCGTAATTGGCGATGTTTATAAAGCGGTTGCATTCTATTCAAATAATCGAGGCGAAGTGCCCGTTGCAAAAAAAGCAGCCGCGCCTGAAGGTTTGGATTGGGAACTTTGGCAGGGGCCCGCTCCGCACACCGAATACATGGACAATATATGGGATTACAACTGGCATTGGTATGGTTGGGTATGGGGAACTGCCGAAACCGGCAACAATGCTACCCACGAATTGGACGTTGCCCGTTGGGCATTGCAGGTTACTTATCCTGAATACGTTGATGTTGAAGCAGCAAAGCGCCATTTCAAAAACGACGGATGGGTAATGTACGACACGATGGATGCAACATTCCGTTTCCCAGGAAACAAAATCATTAAATGGGACGGGAAGAGCCGCGAAGGTTACAATACATACGGAAGTGATCGTGGTACTGTTATATATGGTAGCGAAGGAACCGTGTTCGTGAACCGAGATGGCTATTCGTTGTATGATCGCATGGGTAAAAAGGTAAAAGACAGCAAATCGTCGGGAAGCGAAGCCGGAACTGCTTTGGGCGGTGGCGGTGACATGACTGATACCCACGTTGCAAACTTTTTTAATGTTATCAGGGGAAAAGAAAGTAAACTCAATTCTCCGATCGAAGAAGGAGCCATCAGCCAGATGATGTGCCACTACGCCAACATCTCTTACAGAATTGGAAAATCGTATAAAATCGATTCTCAAAACGGACACATTCTGGATAAAGATGGAATGAAACTCTGGGCAAGAGAATATCAGAAAGGTTGGGAACCAAAGCTTTAAAATAGATAAATAAAGTGCTTTATCACAAACTCCCCAAAAAATTTGGGGAGTTTTCTTTTTTCTTAATTTAGCTGATCGAAAAACTAAAACTAAATAAATGCTTAAACTTACACTTGCTATCTTGTTTATATTCATGGCTTTCTGCGGAAAATCACAAATAAATATGGTAGTAAAACCTGGCGGATTTTTATTTATGGAAGGGAAAGACAGCATTTTTTTCTTTCAAAAAAGTCCAAAAGATAAAAACGGAGAATTTAGTCGCTGCAATTACGTACATCCCTTTTATGGAATTGATGGCACAAGGCTGACAGAGGATTTTCCTGAAGATCATTTACATCACCGAGGAATTTTTTGGGCATGGCATCAAATACTTATAGACGGCAAGTTGGTTTCTGATGGATGGGAACTGAAGAATTTTCAGCAAAAGGTTACCAGTTTCGAATTTCTACTGCAAAAAGGAGTCGGAGTTCTGGTATCGACAGTTGAGTGGAAATCGCCACTGTGGAAAAATGGAACAGTTGCATATATGAAGGAAAACACAAAAATATCAATATATCCGCGAACCGGTAATTTCAGAAGAATTGACTTTGAAATCAATCTGAAAGCTTTGACCGACAGACTAAGCATCGGTGGTTCGGCTGACGAAAAAGGGTACGGTGGCTTCGCTACCCGAATAAAATTACCTGATGATGTTAAATTTGAAAGCAAAACAGGCAACATTGAGCCCCAAAACACGGCAATTGAAGCGGGAAGTTTTATGAATATCAGCGGTGGTTTTCTTCGTGAAAATAAAACAGGTGGAGTAGTTATAGTTAGTAATGAATCAAATCCTGAACCTAATCACAGTTGGATACTTCGCAAATCAGCCAGCATGCAAAACGCTGCCTTCCCGGGAAAAACGCCAATTTCAATTCCTTTTGACAAACCCCTGATCCTAAAATACAGCTTGTTGGTCTATCAGGATCAAATGAATAATAAACAAATTAAAAAAGCATTTAAATAAGTTGAGCTAATGGCAACTGCAAAATACAATGATATCAAACCCGAACACGTTCGTCCGGGACTTGAGCGCCGAATAATCTACACACCCAATTTGATGACCGTAATTGTTGATTTTACTGACGGTCCTTGGGCTGAAGCTGAACCGTTTCATTCTCATCCGCATGAGCAAACCAGTTACATCGCTCAGGGGGAAGTGATTTTCTATTGCGAAGGCGAGCAAGAACAACATCTATGTCAGGGCGACATGTTTGCCGTTCCTTCAGGGAAAAAGCATACCGTAAAAGTCCTTACCGAAAAAGCCCGCCTAATTGACAGTTTTAATCCAATTCGTCAGGACTTTATAAAATAAACAAAGGCAGTGTTGCTTTCATTTACAGTTTGTTGAAACTGTAAGGTTCCTTATCTGGGTATAAAGAATATCTATGATTGATATTTTATTTTGATATATCTAATTCGAACCAATCTTTAACACTCGTGTTTCATAACGCAAAGTGTAAAGCCGAATGAGAATTAAGAAGGAGATCAAAATAAAAACAGCCTTTGCTTTTACAGGAGCCATTGGTGGATTTTTATACTGGAAATTTATTGGTTGCACTACCGGAACCTGCCCTATAAAATCAGTATGGTATTTCTCGACGTTGTGGGGAATGGCCGCAGGTTATCTGGCAGGAGATATTCTTCTTAGCATTATCGTTTATTTAAAGCAAAAGCGCGATGACAAGACGGTTCAATAAAATAATCAATTCATCCCGACCAGTTCTGGTTGACTTTTACGCCGACTGGTGCATTCCGTGTAAGCAGATACCGCCAATTTTAAAGGAGGTAAAAGACCATTTTCAAAACAACATCCGCATTATTAAAGTAAACGTTGATCATTATCCCGACATCGCCAATAATTATAAAATAAACAATTTACCTGCAATTGTTTTGTTTCAGAGAGGTCAAGTTCACTGGGCCAGTACAGGAGTTGTTCCGGTGAACGATATTACTCTCGCTTTGGTACACATTTTATAAACTCAAGCGAATCCGCAGGTCATTGGTTTTCTCCTTAAATATTATATTTGCAGGACTAAACCTAAAATCAATGAAAAATTCAGCAGCATTTGTATTATGCCTTTTGTTGGCATTTTCAGTCAGCGCAAAAACAAAAGATCACGATTTGAAACATTGGCCAACGGGAAAATCTCCACTGGAAATAGGAACCCGAATTGCCAACAAGTTTTTGGCTACTCCGCACTCCCGCTACGGAAACACACATCCTGACACGCCTCCAACGCAAATTACATATCCTGATGTTTGTACCTGGCTCGGTGGAATGTGGTTTTCAGAAGTGACAAAAAATGATCAGCTTTTTAAACAGTTTGAAGACCGATTTAGCCCGCTTTTTGACAAAGAAGCAAATCTTCAGCCTAAACCGAATCACGTCGATAATAATGTGTTCGGATCGGTTCCTTTGGAACTTTATCTGCAAACCAAACAACAAAAATACCTCGATCTTGGGCTGAAATATGCCGATACTCAGTGGGCTTTACCTGAAGATTCCAAACCAGAACAAAAACAATATGCTGATCAGGGATATTCGTGGCAAACGCGAATTTGGATCGACGATATGTTCATGATTACAGCCGTTCAAGCTCAAGCCTATCGGGCAACCGGCGACCGGAAATACATTGATCGCGC
>DAOPZV010000173.1:0-8016 GCA_035353575.1 Prolixibacteraceae bacterium
AGGCTCATTTTCTCTCGCCCAGAAAGGAGAAGAATTTGAGATTCGCTTCAGTTAGAAACTGACTATTTGGAGCAAACCAACATGGCTCCAACAACCGTTATGTTGTGTATTGTCTCTGGTTAAAAGGAAAACCAAGTTTTGCAGATACCGCAAATAATAAAAAAGGCCGAATCAACGTGTTCTGATTCGGCCTTTTTTCAATATTTTTCAGGTTATAGTTATTTTTGTTTCTGCTTTTTATCAAGTATCTGTTCAATTTCGTCCATTACTTTATTCATTGCAGCAGTGGTTTTTTCGAATGGTTCAGATGTTGTCATATCAACACCAGCTTTTTTTAAGATCTCAATCGGATAGTCATTTCCACCGGACGAAAGAAATTTTAGGTAGTTTTCGAGAGCTTTTTTATCACCAGTCATCACTTTTTCGGCCAGCGAAATAGATGCTGTAAAAGAAGTGCTGTACTGGTAAACATAGAAAGTACGGTAGAAATGTGGAATTGCTGCCCACTCCATACTGATGTAATCATCGACTTTACATATACCTTGTGTATTACCATAATATTTATCGGTTATTTCCTTGTAAATCTTGCAGAAAGTCTCTCCAGTTAGCGGTTTTCCTTGTTCAGCCAGTTCATGTATCTTCAGTTCAAATTCGGCAAACTGGGTTTGACGGAATAAAGTGCCTTTAAAATTATCGAGCCAGTTCATCAGTATCGACAGTTTTACATCGTCATCTTTTACTGTTTTGATCATATAATTGAATAGTAGAACTTCATTAAATGTCGATGCAACTTCAGCAACAAATGTCTCATAGCGAGCAAGCGGATAGGGTTGAGTTTTGTTCGAGAAGTAGCTGTGCATAGTATGCCCCAGTTCGTGCGCGAGGGTACTCACATCATTGTAAAAGTCATTGTAATTGAGAAGGATATAGGGATGCCCATCGTACGATGCTCCATTTGAATATGCTCCCCTTTGTTTCCCAGCGGTTGGAAAAACATCAATCCATCTCTCATTAATCGCTTTTTTAACTGTTGAAACATACTCTTCGCCCATTGGATTCAGCGCATCTAAAACGAGTTTGGTTGCTTCGTCGTATGTATATTTCAGGTTAACATCTTTAACTACCGGAGCATAAATATCGCTGTATTTCAATGTATCGAGGCCCATTATTCTCTTTTTTATATTCAGGTAGCGGTAAAAAGAAGGTAGGCTTTTGTTTACGTTATCTATTAGAGAGTGATAAACTTCCACTGGTATGTTGTTCGGATCGAGCGATGCCTCCAGCGAGGAGTTATAATGGCGTGCCCTAAATCTGTACACGTCGCCGTTTACCTTTCCGTTTAACAATTCGCCATAGGTTGCCTTAAATTTCGCATAATTTGCCCAATAAGCTTTTGAAGCTACTTCACGGTCATGCTTGTTCGCCGAAGCCCTAACTTTGCTAAATTCAGAACTGGTAAGTTTCACTTTATCGCCGCTCGATAAAGTGATTTCGGCACTTGGCATTTCAGCGTCGGAGAACGTGTTGTAAACCGACCCGGCAACTCCTGTTGCTAAGCGAGAAAGAGCCATTATTTTTTCTTCTGGTTCGCTTAACGAATGCTTTTTGTTCCTGAACATGCTTTCAAGGCTTTTGCGATATACCTCAAGCTTTGGTTCCGCCTTGATAAAACCTTCAATGGTTGACCAATCGGCACTTAAAATTTCCGGATCCATGAATGCAGATTTGGCCCCAAAGCTCGAAAATAACTGTTGAAGTTCCTGCTTCATAGCTGAATACTTCATGTTTCGGGTGTCCAAATCAGAGTTCATACTGGCATAACTCGACAATTTAGATGCCACTTTTGATATCTCCGTATTATACTCCAATGCTTTAAGCAAATTGTCGGCAGACTTAGTGAGAGTTCCTCTGAATTTATCAACTTCGTCTAATCTACCTTTAATCTCATTTAGCGAATTTCTCCAATCTTCATCCGATGAAAAAAGTCTGGTCAAATCCCATTTATACTTATCAGCTATTTCCTCCCGCGTTTTTTGGCTAAATCCCGCCACTGTCAAAAAAAGCGTGAAAATAGAAAGCAAAATAAAACTCCTTAAGATTCTAAAAATATTCATATAGAAACGCATTTAATTTTGTATTCAATTGGTATAAAATAGAACGATCAAATTACATCTTGGTCAGAGATAAAAAGTATTTAGGGATTAGCTTCTTTTGCCCACGTCCATCGGTTAATTCCGCCCCAATTGATGTAACGCTTGTATCCAGCCTTCTTTAGCGTTTTAGAGGCAATTTGCGCATTTGCTCCAACGGTGCAATAAAGAATCAAATATTTTTCAGTAGGTATTTCTGAAAGGTGACCTTTTATACTTCCGGCAGGAAAATTCCTTGCTGTCGGAATATGACCGTTTGCATAGGCTTTTTCCGATCTGACATCGATTATCCATATCGAATCAGTTGGATTTTCCACCAATTTTTTCATCTCTTCAGGAACTATAAATTTTTCCAGGATTTTCCCTTGACTTCCGGATTTACCCACATAAACAGATTGTGAATAAACAGAGAACGAAAGGCACACCACAAGAAAGAATATAAGACTAAGAATTTTGAAATATCGGTTTTTCATTTGTATTTCAGTTATATACTGTAACACTCCATTGGCCAGGTTCAGTAATCTGGAACTCGAATGCAACCTCGTAACTTGATGTATGGAGTGCATTGGGGCACCAGTAAGTTACTTTGCAGTTAAATGGGAAATGCACACTGTCAAAGCCATGCTGCTGGCCAACCGATATTGCAGTTCCGCTGCTTTCGGCAAACGCAAGATTTGTCAACGAATTATTGATCATGCCGTTCTGGATAAAATCGAACATTACACGATTACCATTACCTGTTTTTTGGATATTAAATCGCTGTATGTTCAGCTTTTGAGTAACCTGAAAAGGGGGAGGAACAATCTTTTTTGCGAACTTATCGCCTTCCCATATTCCCTGAAAAACTGAATCTCTTCCGTTAATCCGGAATGAGAATTTCCCTTTGCCGTCCTTTAACCCAGCTCTAAATTCGCCTTCGTAAATATCGCCATTTGCAAATCGGTAAACCCCGTAACCGTTTGGCAATCCTTCTTTAAACTTTCCTTCATAACTATCTGTTCCCCTGGCTATTCCCTTTCCATTTGCCAATCCTTTTTTACAATCGCCCAAATAACTGCCCGAAATTTCAGGTTTTAAAACTTTACATGCTTCCTGAGCGCAAACACTAACATTCGCTGTACACGCCCAAACCAGCAGAATCAGGTAAATTTTGGTTTTCATATTGGTTGTTATTAGTTGCAACTAAATTATACAATAATACCTGAATTATAATGGCCACAATGTTCATTTCTTGTCTGAAAAACAAGGCGTCCTAAATTAGTTGCTGTTCGTAAGTATTGTTTATTTTAGATTCTGAATTCGGGAAACCTTATTTGTTGAGTTTTCGCGATTGCTTTGATGAAATTATGTCGCAACTAAAAGTTTATAAAGCTTCGGCCGGATCGGGAAAAACCTTTCGTCTGGCAATTGAATACATGAAACTCGCCTTGACCAGCGAGCTTAATTATCGGCACATTCTGGCGGTAACATTCACTAATAAAGCAACTTCAGAAATGAAGTCACGAATAATTGGCGAATTGTACAAGTTGTCCAAAGGCAGAAAATCTCCGTATCTGGAGGTCTTATCCCGCGAACTAAATTGGCAGCCGTTACAGGTTCAGCTTCAGTCGCAGCTGGTTTTGAAAAGGATTTTGCACGATTATTCGCGATTTTCAATTAGCACCATCGACAGTTTTTTTCAACGGGTAATTAAGGCTTTTAACCGCGAGCTTGGTATTAATGCAGCTTACAATGTAGAGCTTGACGAACAGAGTGTTCTCGAAGAAGCAGCCGACCGAATGATTCAATCGGTTGATAGTAACCGGGAGTTGCTTGAATGGCTCGACTCGTTTGCAAGCGACAAAATGCGTGAAGGGAAAGGCTGGAATCTGAAAAAAGACATCATTAAACTTGGCGCCGAGATATACAACGAAACATTCAAATCGCTAAGCCCGGATTTATATGAAAAATTAAACAATCGATCGTTCTTGCGTGAGTACCGAAAAAAACTCAATCAAATCGTCACGCAATTTGAGACCAGTATAAAAAATCTGGGGCAGGAAGCTCTCAACCTGATAAACAAAGAGGGACTGACTATCGACGATTTTAAAGGAAAGCGAAATGGACCGGTTTCGGCTTTCTTCAAAATGAAAAACCTTGATACTGAATTTTCCAATACGGCGCTGGCTGCTGCCACCGACTCTTCGGCATGGGTAACCGCATCGGTTAAAGAGCCCCAAAAATCGAAAATAATTGCAGTTGCCGAAAACCAGCTTATGCCAAGATTGCAAAAGGCAATTTCGCTGAAAGAAACCGATGGCAGAAATTACCTGACCGCAAAATTAATTGTGAATCAACTTTATACCTTGGGAATTCTGGTTGACTTGAGGCAGTTCGTCAAAGAGATTTGCCGCGAAAAAGGCATTGTCCTGATTTCCGATTCAGGGCATTTATTAAAGGATGTCATAGCCGATTCGGAAACGCCTTTCGTGTACGAGAAAACCGGCAGCGTTTACACCCATTTCATGATTGACGAATTTCAGGATACCTCGGGCCTGCAGTGGAACAACTTCCGACCTCTGATTGCTAACTCACTGGCTGAAGGCAATTTGGGAATGGTTGTTGGCGATGTAAAACAGGCTATTTATCGCTGGCGTAGTGGAGACTGGCGTTTACTAGCCGGAAAACTGGGCGAAAGCTTTCCAGTTTTTGGAATTCAGAATGAAGTTTTAAACAGTAATTGGCGAAGCAACGGCAACATTATCCGTTTTAACAATACGGTTTTCAGTATTGCGCCGGAAGTAATTCAGCAAAGTATTAATAACGAACTTCAGGAGGCCGGATTGAGCGAAAATCCGGTTGGCGTCAGTATTCCGGATGTTTATTCCGACTGTATTCAAAAAGTATCGAATACTGAAACTGCCGATTCTGGCTATGTTTATCTTCAGTTTCTGGAGCAAAAAAAGGGTGCTGAAAAAGAAGAGACCGATAAAGCAATTTTGACCGACCTAACCGAAAAGATAAAATACCTTCAGGAAAATGGAGTTAAAGCGCGAGAAATGGCGATCCTTGTACGCGACAAAAACCGGGCAAGGCAGATTGCCGACCTGTTTCTCGAAGAAAAAAATAAGCCTGAAAACGCGAATTTTAACTTCGATATTCTGTCGGGCGAGTCGCTGTTTATAAACAACTCACAGGCTATAAATCTGGTTATTGCGTTGTTGACTGGTTTTCTGAATCCCGACGACCAGGTTGTTAAAGCTCAGATCAATTATTTATACTTCAGCAAGATCTATCCTGAATTAAAAGCAATAGGAAAAATCCCGAATTTAAAGGCAAAAGAAAAGAGTTCAGTTCAATCTTCAAAGGATTCTGTTCAGCTAGACTTACTTGATCATTTATTTTCTGCTGAAAATGAAACGAATAAGGAAATGGCTGAACCAACTCTGGAAGAAATGTTCGAACATCTGAAACAGGAGGAAAGCGAACTGATTGGTCTTGTAAGCGGAACAGAATTTCAGGAAATGGTTGCCGGAAAGCCAATTCTGGAGATTATATACAGTATTTGTGAACGATTTAACCTGTTCTTTTTGGTTGACGAGCTAGCCTATTTGCAGGCATTTGTTGATCAAATCGCTGTTTTTGAACGAAATCACGCTTCAGAATTAACCACTTTCCTTGATTGGTGGTCGGACAATGGTGCGAAATTTACGATTCCGGTATCCGAAAATATCGACGCCATCAATGTTTTAACCATCCACAAATCGAAAGGGCTGGAATTTAAATTTGTCTTTGTTCCTTTTTTCGATTGGTCAATAAATCCGCAAAACGGCGACAAGGGGCCGTTACTTTGGTGCAAACCGGAAACTGCACCGTTTAACGAAATCGAGCTTTTGCCGGTCAGGTATAAAAATGACGTCGGCAAGTCGTTGTTTTTTCGTGAATACTTTTTTGAGCGGTTTAATACCTTTATCGACAATCTGAACCTGATGTACGTTGCTTTTACCAGAGCTAAAAGTGGCTTGTTTGTTTGGGCAGGGCATGGCGATAAACTATCCTCTGTAGGCGATTTGCTGAAGTTTTCGATGGGAATAGCCCCTGACCAAAATAAATTGAATAACGGGGAAATTATTTCTATTGGAGCACATCTGATAGACACAGAAAATCGGGTGGAGATCGGCAACCTGGACAATTTGTTTGATAACAGCACTCAACTTGAAACCGTTGGAGATTTGAGAATTTCGAGTTTTGAGTTTGCTGATTTCAGGAAATTCCTGAAGATCAAAAAGAATGGCGAAGACTTTTTTACCAGCGAAAACAAAAGGCAAAGCGGGATAAATAAGGGCAAAATTATTCACGAAATCTTATCGCTGGTCAAAACCATTGATGATTTGCCAAAAGCGGTAAAACAGATGGAAACTGAAGGAAAAATTCCTTCTGAAGCAGTTGAATCTACAACTGCCGAGTTGAATAAACTACTCGCTGATACCGAAATAAAAAATTGGTTTAATGGAAGTTACAGTGTTATTAACGAGAGAAATATTCTTTCAGGTAAAAATGGGCTGAAACGACCCGATCGAATAATGTTCGGCGAAAATGAGGTTGTGGTTGTCGATTATAAATCCGGAGAAACGGAACTGGATAAATATAAATATCAGCTGCGCGGATATATCTCGGAACTGCGAAAATGCGGCTACTCCAATGTAACGGGCTATATCTGGTACACCAAATTAAACAAACGTGTCAAAATATAAATCGCCAGCCGATTTAAAAACAGAAGGCAGCCTTACTTTTTTCCGCTTCAAACGAATTTCTATATCGCGAACCTGGTATTCTGGTTCTTCTAACTCTACGGGCAGACCGAAAATTAGCTATCCGGCAACAAAATTCCATAATTTAAATTGAACATGAATCGTAAATCTAGATTTTAGGTAAGAAGCCCAGTGGAAGAGTGCCTAGCGAAACCGTGACATGTAAATATTAGAACAACCTATTTTATTCCTGAACTGATATACCTAATTCGTGGTATATAAATTACCCCTATCGTGGTATTTCAGTAATGATTCCCCCGCGACATCTTTGTAGTGTTACGAAACAATCCAAAATGAACACAACACAAAATACTTCAAGCGTTTCTCTTTTAGTAGCCCAAATAACTACCGTTGCTGCTAAAAGGTGTTGTGTTATGCGAATGTGCTGCTAAGACATCGACCTCCAATTAAGCAATTTCTTTTAGAGCTGGCAGGGTACAAATGATGATCTGCCCTAACCATAAAAATTCAAAATATCAGTCATAAAAAAATCACTTAAAAGCTACTATTATGTCAACACAAAATTTAAAATTCGAAACGCTGCAACTTCATGCAGGCCAGGAAACAGATCCAACAACCAACTCGCGCGCAGTACCAATTTACCAGACTACGTCGTATGTATTCAACAACGCCGATCATGCAGCCAATTTATTCGGGCTGAAAGAATTCGGCAACATCTATACGCGCATTATGAACCCAACCACCGATGTGTTCGAAAAGCGCATTGCTGCTTTAGAGGGTGGGGTAGCAGCTGTTGCAACTGCGTCGGGGCAAAGTGCCCAGTTTATTGCCTTAACCAATATTTTGCAGGCGGGAGACAATTTTGTTTCAACCTCATTTTTATATGGCGGAACCTACAACCAGTTTAAAGTTCAGTTTAAGCGACTTGGCATTCAGGCAAAATTTGTGGATGGCGATAAGCCCGAAGATTTTGAAAAACAAATCGACAGTAAAACTAAAGCTATTTATCTTGAAACCATTGGTAATCCTGAATTCAATATTCCTGATTTTGATGCGATTGCAGCCATTGCAAAAAAGCACGACATTCCGCTGGTTGTTGACAACACATTTGGAGC
>DAOPZV010000174.1:0-1395 GCA_035353575.1 Prolixibacteraceae bacterium
GTTATTTTTGGTGTTTTGGAGAACGAATGTTCGCAATTGATGCGCGATTTCTTTCTGAAAAAGCGTTGATTCTTTACACTCGGCCCGTCACATAAATGTGACGGCAAAGGATAGCTCAACAGCCATCGTTGAGTACATTATCCTTTACTGTAGTGGCTTTAGCCAACGGTTTCGATTACAAACCCTACCTTTTTCAAATCTTCCCAATACGCAGGATACGATTTCGTGATGACCATCGGATCGAGAATCGCAACAGGCCCGTACACCTGGCAAGCCGGGGCAAAAGCCAGCGCCATGCGGTGATCGTGGTAAGTGGCAATTTCGGGAACGGCCTGCTTTTCGAGCGGGAATGTGCCGTCCCAGTTTAGTTCGCCGTGAGCCGGCTCAGTAATTCGTGCACCGAATTTAGCCAATTCGTCCTGAAGCGCGGCAATGCGGTTGGTTTCCTTAATTTTCAGGGTTTCGAGCCCGGTAAAATGAAACGGAATCTGTTTCATCACGCACAAAACGGCAAAGGTCTGCGCCACATCGGGGTTTTCAACAAAATTCAGGGTTAGCTTTTGGGGCAAAGCCTTCCCATTTTTCACCAGTTTCGAGCCTTTGGGGGTGGCAACGGTATCGATTCCCAATTCCTGAAACCATTTGGCAATCTGGGCATCGCCCTGCAAACTCTCGGTAGTTAAGCCAACCAATTCCAAATCGAGTTCATCGGCCATTACTGCCATCTGGTACCAGTACGAAGCGCCCGACCAGTCGGCCTCAACCGAGAACGGACGCGCCTTGTAGGTTTGCTCAGCAATGCGTATTTCGTTGCCTTTCCACACCGACTGCACGCCAAATTGCTCCATCAGTTTCAAGGTCATGTCGATGTAAGGGCGCGAGGTAATCTTGTTTTTCAGGCGAAGAGTTAAGCCGCCTTCAATGGTTGGGGCAATCATCAGCAAGGCCGAAATATATTGGCTGCTCACGCTTCCGTCCAATTCCAGAATGCAGCCGGTAAGGTGCGAACCAACTATTTTTAATGGCGGAAAACCTTCATTTTCGAGGTATTCAACGCGAGCACCCAGCTTGTTCAGCGCATCGACCAAAATGCCGATCGGGCGCTGTTTCATTCGCTCCGAGCCGGTGATGGTCCACTCTCCCACTATTTGCGCCAGAAAAGCCGTCAAAAAGCGCATCGCAGTTCCGGCGTGACCAATATCGAAATGATTGGTATTCGAGTTGATCACTTCGTTCATCACCCGAACATCGTCGCTGTCCGACAGGTTTTCAATCGGGTACGGGCTGTAACTCAAGGCATGAATAATGAGGGCACGGTTGGCCACACTTTTCGATCCGGGAAGGACAATGCTTCCTTTCAGGGCTTTATCGGGTTTGGAAACGAGGTATTTCATT
>DAOPZV010000174.1:1495-8005 GCA_035353575.1 Prolixibacteraceae bacterium
GACCAACCGTGTGGCCGAAATTCAGTGCTTTGCGAATGTTTTGTTCGGTCAGGTCATTCAGCACATGCCATTCTTTCACGGCCACTGAGTGTGCTATAATTTCCTGCAAGGCGTCGTAGTCGATGTTTTCCATATCGTACGCCAGCAATTCGTCCCAATGCTCGCGGCTGCGGATGAGCCCGTGTTTCAGCATCTCGGCATATCCCGAAAGGAAATTCTCGCGGTCGATGGTCTTTAGAAAATCAGTATTGATGATAACTGAATTAGGCTCCATAAAAACGCCAATCTCGTTTTTCAGTCCGTTGAAATTGAAGCCCGTTTTTCCGCCCAGTGAAGCATCGACCTGAGCCAGCAAGGTGGTCGGAATATTTACGAAATCCAGTCCGCGCTTAAACGTTGAGGCAGCAAAACCGCCCAAATCGGTCAGCATTCCGCCGCCAATGTTGATGAGCAGCGATTTGCGGTCGGCACCGTTGTTGCTTAAAAAGTTCCATACCTTTACTACCGACTGGATATTTTTATTTTCCTCGCCTGATGCAATTGCAATTGTTTTGATCGAAAACTCATCAATCACCAATTGAATCAGCGGTTGGCAAAATCCTGAAGCAGTTTCATCAGTGAGCAAAAAAACTTTTCCGAAGGGATATTTTTGAACTATTTTTCGGAGCTCAGTATCAATCTGGCGCGAAAAAACGATATTTGAATGTACTTTTGAGTCGGACATTGGCGTTCTGATTTTGACTTCCGGCAAAGGTAAATTATTTTGGGCAAAGTAATAAATTGCCATTCAGGAGCGCGGATTATTTACAGTTTCATCATATTTTATGGAGTTTTCGAATCAAAAAAAAACAAAAACAATTAAACGACTATTCAACATTATTGGTATAGCAATAGTTGTGGTTGGCCTCATTTTGTTGTGGATGAAAAAAGATACGGCTGTATTAGTCACTGCCGCCATTTTCGCGCTTTATGTTGGCGCTGCTCAGTTTGCAAACTTGTGCTATGTTTTTTTCAGTACCGAAAACGGCAAAATTTTGATTCGTTATTACCCTGTCATTTCTTTTCTGAAAAAGAACTACGAATCCATCGAATTTCCTCAGGAAACACTATTAAACTTCAAGATTGAAAAAGGGCTCGGATTTTCTGACCTTACTATCGCCATTCGCACCAAACGCGGAATTGCAGAATATCCATCAATAAGCTTAGCTGCTCTTAGCAAAGCCGACATTGAAAAAATAAGGACCACTCTGCTTGAAATTATGAAAAAGAACAAGATTGGGATTTAAATTAATGTTGGGATTTTGTATTTTTAAGGAAACCTGACAGTATGGATTTACCTGAAGATTTGCTTTACAAAATCGCCATCTCGCTGATCCCCGGAATTGGCCCCGTAACCGCGCGAACACTAATTGCATACACAGGAAGCGCAGAAAGCGCGATGCTCGAAAAAGAAAAAAGTTTGCTTAAGATCCCTGGCATCGGTGAAATTAATGCGCAACGAATTGCTGGTGCTCAAACTGAAGCACTCGATCAGGCCAAACGCGAAATCGATTTTATTGAAAAAAACCAAATTCAAACTTATTTCTATTTAGACGGAAACTACCCCACCCGCCTGAAAGGCTGCAACGACGCCCCAACCATCTTCTATTACAAAGGAAGTGCCGACCTCAATCAAAGCCGCATCATTTCTATCGTTGGAACGAGAAATGCCACCAATTATGGGAAAGAGGTATGCGACGAACTAATCCGGAATTTTGCTGAAAAAAGTTACCCGATTATAGTTGTGTCAGGTCTTGCTTACGGCATCGATGTTCAGGCACACAAATCCTGCCTGAAATACAATGTTGCAACCATTGGCGTTTTGGCGCACGGACTCGACACAGTTTATCCGTCGCTTCATGCGCCAATTGCAACGAAAATGCTTGGCAATGGCGGACTTTTGAGCGATTTTCCGAGCGAAACCCGCATCGACAGGCAAAATTTCCTTCGCCGCAACCGCATCATCGCCGGGCTGGCCGATGCCACCATTGTAGTTGAGTCGGCCGAAAAAGGAGGTGCGCTGGTTACCGCCGACATTGCCAATTCGTACAACCGCGATGTGTTTGCATTCCCCGGACGAAGTACTGACGTATATTCACGCGGCTGCAATAAACTCATTAAACTGAATGAAGCTGTTCTGGTTGAAAACTGCTCTGATATTGAGAAAGCAATGAACTGGGATGTAAAAACTCCATCAAGCAAGCCGGTGCAAACTTCTCTTTTTGCTGAATTAACCTCCGAAGAACAAAAACTGGTCGATTTGCTAAAAGGAGGCGACCGGTTTATCGATGAAATGACCATTGAAACCCAATTGCCGATGAGCAAAGTTTCCGCCTTGTTACTTGGTCTGGAATTTAAGGGACTGGTGGTGAGTTTACCTGGGAAAATGTATCGGTTGAAATAATAAGTCCAATTAATTCTACTTTAACAGATTTAAAATGAACCTCAATTTTTCTCCTGTTTTACCCCAGCCCTAAAGGAAGACAGGAGAAAAATCTGGCTGTTCCCTTTAGGCTTCGACGTGAGCTCAGCCGAACGTGTTCAGGGTAAAAACAGACAGATTTTTCGAATGTGTTAAAATAGAATTAATCACCGATTAAAAAATCGACTTCTTTTTTTAATTTAGGAAGATGTACAACAACAATACCCCAAATATTCTCGTCAGAAACAGAATCATAACCATGAATAATCTGATTCCTTAAACCTATTATTTTTCTGGCGTTATCTATTTCAATATCGGGATTCTCTCTTAAAATACGATTCATCGCTTCTCCAATAATCTCCAAGTTGCGTTCAACCGCCCGTTTCAGCAAAATATCGGTTGAATAATCTTCAAATCGTCTCCCACGTCCGACAAAGAAAGAATTAAGCTCCTCAATAGCGAACTTAATATCATATAGAGACTTAAGCACTTTTTCGTTCATAAATCAACTGTTTTTCCCGGTCTATCACGCTCCTGAAAATTGGATTCTTTATTGCCTGATTTTCTACTAAATCAACAGGGCGCCCAAATAAATCCTCCAGTTTTTCTTTAAAATCCATATAATTATCAAAATAGTCAAGCAGGTCAACCTGATTAAACTGCACTAAAAAGTCAATATCACTTGACTCATTAAATCGGGAGTTTAACGCTGAACCAAAAAGGTACAATTGACCAACTTTGTGATTAATACAAAGTTCAATCAGTCGATCAGTATTTTGCGTAATAATTTCCATAACACAAATCTAAAAAAAATACATGTATTTCTTTGTTCATAATTAACCATTTACGAATTCGAAATACTCCACTATCTTTGCGGCATGGCAACATTCGAAGATTTAAAAATCAGCAAATCGGTTTTAAAAGCAATTGAAGAGTTGGGTTTTACCGAACCAACTCCCATCCAGGAAAAGGCAATCCCGATGATTCGTTCAGGAGTTGATGTGCTTGGCATTGCACAAACCGGCACCGGGAAAACTGCAGCATACCTTATCCCGGTTATCATGAAACTGGTAAAAGCCGAAGGAAACGACCCGCGTGCCATTGTCCTCGCTCCAACACGGGAGCTTGCCATTCAGGTGGGCGAAGACCTTGAAGATTTAGCCCGCTTTACCAACCTGCGCCATGCAACCGTTTACGGTGGAATTGGCTGGACCAAACATGCCGAACTGATAAAACCCGGCGTTGACATTTTGGTAGCTACACCGGGTCGCCTGTGGGATTTATACCGCGCCGAAGCTGTTTCGCTGAAAAAAGTAAAAACGCTGATCATCGACGAAGCCGACCGCATGTTGGACATGGGTTTCATGCCGCAGATACGTAACTTTCTGGAAGTGCTTCCGGTGAAACGCCAAAACCTTTTGTTTTCCGCTACTTTCAACGAAAAAGTGGAATCGATGAGCCACGAGTTTCTCGATTTTCCTGAAAGACTTGAAGTCGCTCCATCGGCCACACCAGCCGAACTAATCGATCAGTTTTACTACGAAGTTCCCAATTTTCAGACAAAATTAAACCTGATCAACTACCTGCTGCGCGACGAAGAAACCTATTCGCGCGTGATTGTTTTTGTCGGGACCAAAGAAAACGCCGAGATGGTTTTCAAAATCATCAAACGACGTTCGGAAGGCGAAAAACGTATTTTGCACTCCAATAAAGGGCAAAGCACCCGGCTAAATGCCATCAATGCTTTCAAAAGCGGAATTGTTCGCGTGTTGATTACCACCGATATTTCGTCGCGCGGAATCGACGTTGAATCAGTTAGTCACGTCATTAATTTTGATTTGCCATCGAACCTGGAAGATTACGTACACCGCATTGGCCGCACAGCGCGTGCCAACAACACCGGCACAGCCATTTCGCTCATCAATCCGGCAGAAGAGCTCAATCTCCGAAAAATTGAGGAGTTAATCCGGATGGAAATTAAACAACTGGAGCTTCCGGAAGACCTTGACATTCTGGAAACAAAAAAAGAGGAACTACAGACACAATTGCGTGAAATCGACCGACAGAAACGCGCTGCCGACCCCACATTTAAAGGTGCTTTCCACGAAAAGAAACGCAAGCCGGGGCAACCCAAGAAAGAAAAGCGGAACCTTCCGAAAGAGAAAGCAAAACAAAAACAATTTCGAAAAAGGAAATAAAAAAAGAGCAGAAATTATAAGTTTCTGCTCTTTCGTTTTTAATATCCTAACCCAGATCTATTTCAGTACATCTTTAGCGGCAAGCACCAAAAACATAAAATTAGTTGCGCCACCGCCCAAAACATACTCGGTTTGCTGCCAGAAATAAGGCCATTCTTTTAACTCCGGAAAATCGGGACGAATAATTCCGGTTCCTGAAACTGATCCGCCGGGAATAAAAGAACGATCAGCACGATTAGCTCCATAGGCTTGAGTTACCGAGCGCGATCCAACTCCGGATACAAACGACGATGTATTTTCGCCCGGATGGTTTCCAAGCACAAAATTCAATGCATTCAGCATTGTACTGGCATCAAAAATTTCAGGAAAGTTTTTCTGAAGAAAATATTGGGTAACACCAAAACTCTGAATGTTCCAGCCATCGCCCCAAATGTATGGTCGGTAAGGCACGCCGAATGGATTCTCGTTCTTCATTTTGTCCACCTCAGCTTTGTAGTTTTTAGAAGCCGCCAACACCATTTCTGTCAGTTTCGGGTCGTCGATTTGCTTAAAAACACGCCCGACAGAACCAATCAGATCACTTCTTTTTAAAACTAAAGGAGTGGTGTATTTCATTATATCAGCACGATAATTGGCTTTTCCGGTTGTAATAAATAGCTCAACCGCAGCTTTCGCTTTTGAACCTGCCATTCGCGGATTTTTGTCGGCATCAACCAACGCATAAATTGCTTCGGCAGCCTGTAGCGACTGAACCGAAAGTGTATCGTTGAACCCTTTTAAAACGCGTGCGCCGGTTGCCAATGCTTCGGCTACACCCATTTCACGCCATGGACTTTCTTCGGTAAATACCAAACGGTCGTCCAAAACTCCTGATTCGTGCGCGGTTACTTCATCCTTTTTCAGTTCAGGATTGTATTTGCGATTATCAGTAATTGTTGAAGCATCGCCCAAATGCACGTACTGGCGCAAACTGTTTTCGATAATTCCGCGATACAACCGACCAAGACTTTGGTAACCAGCCAGAATCGTAATTGTTCCATGCTCAATTTGCTGAAGGAGGTCGTTCTTTCCGTCGGGACGGTGAATTTCGACCAAATGTCCTTTCTGATCAACAGTTGTCTGGTCAATTTCAGGCTTAAATAATTCATAAGCCTGCGACAAAATCCAAACTTCGCCGGCCTGCGATTCAACACGCAAATCGTAATCACCGGCATCGTGCCAGCCACCGCGGTTCAACCCGGGAACCTGTTCGAGCGGTTTAAATTTCGTCAGTGTCGAATGTCCCTGAATATATCCGTCGAAATGGTTCGTATCAACCGGCGCCATCAGCGCGTCGTCCATGTGGCAGAGGCCATGCCAAACCCGGTAACCTTCGTTCACGCGCATGTGGCACATTTGCACCGGTAGAAAATATTCAACGGTAGGCTGCCACACATTTCGGTCGTAAATTGTAGTGCTAATTCGGAACGGTTCAGTGGTATTTCCGGCATATTTTACCTGATAAATTCCGGGAGTTTTTACGTCAGAAAAGTCGAGCTGGTAATAATTAAAACGAAGGAATTTGCCCCATTTTTTGGGTTCAACGGTGCGTATCTCGGTCAAACCACCATCTTCGGAAATCCGGTACAGACTAGCCTTTTCAAGTTTCGGATCGTTTTTATCCACCTCAATCACCGCTATTTTTTGCTGATCGGGATGGTAACCAATCTGGCTTACATGAACTACCGGTTTCGACAGAAAGTTGGGTAACACATTGCAATTAACTTCCCACTCGATTGCACCAACGGTTTTACCCAGTGTAACCAGCGAACGAACCACGAACCAGCCATTATTGTGGTAAAAACGACCGTC
>DAOPZV010000175.1:0-3311 GCA_035353575.1 Prolixibacteraceae bacterium
TCGCTATACAGGTTTGCGTATTTTACCGGTTTAACGGTAGCTTTGTTGATGTTGAACGACTGTGTCAACACATTGCTGGTTGGCTTTCCATCAACAACAGTAATTGCCTTTAATGTAGCTGTTTGTGTAACAACAACCGGTTCGGAATAAACCGGAGAACTGGCCGTTGGTTCGCTGCCATCGATGGTATAATGTATTTCGCCTCCTGAAATTTCACTTTTTAATGCAATAGTCAGTTGTTTTTTCTGCGCATCGAATTCGGGTTTGGCCGAAACTTTAAATCCACTTTTCGCATAATTGATGCCCAATTGATCGTAGCGTTTCATGAATAATTTGATCCGGCGCGAAAAATCGTCCCAGCTTTTAACTTCTTTTGGACTCCAAACGGCTTCGGCCAATGCGGCAACTCGAGGGAAAGTCATATATTCCAGGTGTTTGAAGTTCGGTACGAATTCAGTCCATAGATTGGCTTGTCCGCCCAAAATATGTTTGGCGCCCTCAGCGCTGATTTCAGGAGCTATCGGGTTGAAATTATATACTTTGCTCAACGGCAGGTAACCGCCAATAGCCAAAGGTTCCTGATCCATCGGGCCCTGGTAATAGTCGAAATAACAGTCCGAAGTTGGAGTCATCACCACATCGTGGCCCGCGTTGGCTGCCTCAATTCCGCCCTGGAATCCGCGCCAGCTCATTACTGTCGCTTCAGCAGGTAAACCGCCTTCCAGAATTTCATCCCAACCCAACAAAACTTTGCCTTTCGAGTTGATGAACTTTTCCATGCGTTTCATGAAATAGCTTTGCAATTCGCCAACATTCTTCAGTTTTTCTTCCTTTATGCGCTTCTGGCATTTCGGACACTTTTCCCATTCGGTTTTGGTAGCTTCGTCGCCACCCACATGGATGTATTTCGATGGAAATAAATCGATTACTTCGGAAAGAACATCCTGGAGGAACAGGAAAGTTGAATCATTTCCGGCACAATAAATATCGGTAATTGGCCAAACACCGCCTGATGGGACAGTGAGCGGCTTCCCTTTACACGAAAATTGCGGATAAGCAGCAAGCGCCGACATAACATGGGCCGGCATTTCAATTTCGGGAACTACGTTAATGAAATGAGCCTGTGCATAAGCTACAATTTCCTTGATGTCGGCCTGTGTATAAAATCCTCCGTAAGTTGCCTTTTCTCCGGGTTCCTGCGCCGCGCGGCCACCCCACGGTTTGTCCTCGTGATCAACACGCCATGCGCCAACCGAGGTCAGTTTGGGGTATTTCTTGATTTCAATCCGCCAACCCTGATCGTCAACCAGATGCAGGTGCAACGTATTGATTTTGTGCAGCGAAAGATTGTCGATCATCCGCAGAACATCTTCTTTCGGGAAAAAATGACGCGAAACATCAAGCATAAAACCGCGCCATTTAAAGGTTGGATTATCGGTAATGCTTGCAACCGGCACCAGCCATTCGGCATTGGTTTGTTTTTGCTGGCTTTCGATTTCCGCCGGAAGTAACTGTCGCAAAGTTTGTGTAGCATAAAAAAAGCCTGCCGGTTTCGAAGCTTTTATTTCGATCCGGTTTTGCTGAATATCGATTGAATAAGCTTCAGGCCCCATAACCTGATCGGTTTTGAAGTAAACCTGGTTTGAGCCTTCGTTTCCGCCAACAACTACCTGTGGCTTCCATCCTGCCGATTTCTCAAATAAACCGGCAAATTTCCCGGCAATAACCTCCTGATCAACACTTTCAACAACAAGCTTTGTGCTCGGTTTAAATTTGAACGACGATTGTCCAAGTGTCATTTTTTGAACCTGCGGAATCAATGCGATTTCAGATTCAGTAAAAGTCCGGTTTGGTTTGCAGCCTATAAAAAGTGCGCAACCCAGCAAAATCAAAAGTCCTGCAAATAACTGTTTCATCATGGATTAGATTTGTTTTTAAGAGTACCAAGATAAGATTTTTTCGAATTTTAATAATTATAAAATAACAAAACATAAATAAGGTTTTTGAAAAAATTTAAAAAGTCTATAATTTTCATTTTCTAAATCCTATTTTTGGCCTCAGGGAAATAGCAACACCAATACATATCCATATGAAATCAATAAAGCTTCTTTTTCTTTTCCTGATCCTTTCAGCATTGAAAGTTTCGGCACAACACGAAGGCCAGACCTATATTCCCGATCCAGATCCGCGAATTCAGCAACGAATCGACCAATGGCAGGATATCAAATTTGGTCTGCTCATGCACTGGGGTCCATACAGCCAGTGGGGAATTGTCGAGTCGTGGTCTATTTGTCCCGAAGACGAGGGATGGTGCGTACCCGACACGGTGAAAGACTATTTTCATTACAAGAAACAATACGAAAACCTGGGGAAAACTTTCAATCCGACCAAATTTGATCCTGAAAAATGGGCCAAAGCAGCAAAAGACGCCGGGATGAAGTATGTGGTATTCACCACCAAGCACCACGACGGTTTTTGCATGTTCGACACAAAATACACCGATTACAAGATTACCGGAAAAGATTGTCCGTTTCATACCAATCCAAAAGCAGACGTAACGAAAGAAATCTTCAATGCTTTTCGTAACCAGGGTTTGTGGATTGGCGCATATTTCTCAAAACCCGACTGGCACAGCCCCTATTACTGGTGGCCGCAATTTCCTCCGTTCGACCGCAACGTAAATTACGACCCGGCTGCTTATCCCGAAAAATGGCAGAGCTTCGTTGATTACACACACAACCAGGTAATGGAAATTTGCTCGAACTACGGAAAGATTGACCTGATGTGGTTCGATGGCGGTTGGGTTCAGAAACATCCTGATTTGGGGAAAGCTCCGGAAGTGAAGGGATTTCAGGTTAAAAAATACTACGATCAGGACATCAAAATGGACGAACTGGTAACCAAAATCCGCTCGAAACAGCCCGATTGTATTGTGGTTGACCGTGCGGTGGAAGGTAAAAACCAAAACTACCTTACTCCTGAAAACCAGGTTCCGGATAAAATGTTGCCTTATCCATGGGAATCGTGCATGATTTTGGGTGGAGGCTGGTCGTTCTCGTACGACGCAAAAATGATGGAAACCCGCAAAGTGATTCACATGCTTACCGACATCGTAGCCAAAGGAGGAAACCTTTTGCTGAACATTGGCCCGGGTCCCGATGGAACCTGGTATGCTGATGCCTACAGCCGTCTGGAGGAAATCGGTGCCTGGCTGAAAATCAATGGCGATGCTATTTACGGAACCCGCACCATTGCTCCATACTACGACGGACAGCTGCGCTTCACTCGTGGCAAAGACGGCTCGGCCAACG
>DAOPZV010000175.1:3411-7974 GCA_035353575.1 Prolixibacteraceae bacterium
TTTGTATGTCTGAACATATGAACAAAATGGAATTAAAAATTGACCATAACAGTCCGGTGCCATTGCATTTTCAGGTTGAGGAATTACTTCGCCAAATGCTGGGAATGCCTGAATATCAAAAGGGAGGATTTCTTCCCAAAGAAGTAGAATTGGCCAAAAGGCTTGGTATTTCGCGAAACACCATCAGGCAGGCGACCAATAAACTCGAATATGAAGGATTACTGATCCGCAAAAAGGGAGTTGGCACTAAAGTTTCTGAAAAAACAGTTACCACAAACCTTGACAGCTGGCACAGTTTCACACAGGAAATGTCGGAGAAAGGAATTGAATTTGTGAATTTCCTGATTGAAACACGCTGGGAAAAAGCTGACGAGAAAATAGCAGGATTTATGAAGATTGCTCAGGGAACTGAAATTCTCTGTTTGGCCCGCCTGCGTGGCTTTGCCGACGGTCCGTTCGTCTATTTTGAAAGCTATTTCCATCCACGGATTGGAATGACCGGCAAAGAAGATTTTTCGAGACCTTTGTACGATATTATCGAACAAGATTACCATACGGTTCCATCGATCTCCCGCGAACGGATTCGGGCCAAAAGTGCATCGGCCCTCACAGCCAAACGATTGAAAATCAAATCAGGAGAACCAGTTTTGGTACGCGAGCGCTTTGTTTCCGATCAGGGCGACCGACCCATCGAGTACAATATCGGATTTTACATCGCTGAAAAATTCACCTATTCCATTGATATAAAACGATAAACCATGACCAAAAACCTTGCAATTGGTATCGACATTGGCGGGAGTCACATCAGTTGTGCCGCAATTGACCTGGCTGCCAAACAGTACTTACCGGAAACTCTGGCTGAAAACACGCTCAATAATCACGCCGATGCTGACGAAATAATCGGGATATGGGTCAAAACCATAGAAGAAGCCATTCAGAAAACGAACGCAGCAGAAATAGCAGGAATTGGATTTGCCATGCCCGGGCCCTTCGATTACGATCGTGGCATTGCCCTGTTCGATGAGGGTGTTCAGAAATACGAAAATCTGTATGGATTGAACGTAGCCCAGGCTATCCGCAAACAAATGAACCTGCCCGAAGACTTTCCAATCCGGTTCATAAACGATGCTACCGCGTTTGCCATTGCCGAAGATTGGATCGGAAAATCTGCCGGGACCAGCCGTTCGCTTGCCATTACCCTTGGCACGGGCTTCGGTTCAGCTTTTCTTCGAAATCATATACCTGTGGTTTCAGGCGATGAAGTTCCTGCGATGGGGTATGTTTATCACCTTCCTTTTGAGGATGGAAACGCCGACGACTATTTTTCGACCCGTGGCTTGCTGAAACGTTACGAAATGCAAACCGGTCAAAAACTTTCAGGAGTAAAGGAACTGGCCATGCTTGCCGAAAATAATCAGGTAGCGAACAGCCTTTTCTCCGATTTTGGGCATAAACTTGGCATTTTTCTAAAACCCTGGCTGCAAAAATTTGGCGTCGAAGTGTTGGTTATCGGGGGAAACATATCGAATGCGTTTGATCTTTTTGGAGAGTGTCTATTAAGTTATCTAAAAGAAAATCAGATACAAACCAGGGTCGAAATTTCGGAGCTGAAAGAGACAGCATCAATGATTGGTTCCGCTGTTTTGGTTGGCAATAACTTCCTTTGAAAAATTAAACCAATTAATAAAAGTATATGACTTTTAAAACAAACCTGTTTATTCTGTTTTTGGCCGGAATTTTTGTTTCCTGCACTCCCAAAAAGCAAGTTCAGGACTGGACCAAATATGTCGATCCGCAAATTGGTTCGGTTCATGGCCGCTGGTTTTTATACACACCGGCCGCCATGCCGTTCGGAATGGCCAAACTTGCCCCACATACCAATGCCTATGGAAGCGGCGGGAGCTGGGCGCCCTGCGGATACGACGACCGGCATACCTCCATCGAAGGCTTTGGGCATTTCCATGAATTCCAGATAGGCGGTTTAGTTTTCATGCCCACTATTGGGAAAGTGCAAACCGTACCGGGCCGACTTGAAAACCCAGACGAAGGCTACCGCTCGCGTTTCGACAAGGCTACCGAACACTCCGAAGCAGGTTACTATTCCGTATTCCTGAAAGATTATGGAATCAAGGCGGAGCTGACGGCCACCGAGCGGGTTGGATTTCACCGTTATACTTTCCCTGAGACCCGGGAGGCACACCTGATTATTGATATCGGGCACCGGCAGGGAGAAAGCAGCGGGGTAACCGATGCCTGGGCCAAAGTGGTAAATGGCAATGAAGTGGAAGGATATATCGAGACCTATCCCGAATACGCCAAATTTTGCGACCCCGACCGAAAGGTGAAAATGTTTTTCGTGGCTCAGCTAAGTAAACCAGCGGTATCAACCGGAGCGTTTGTTGACTCGGTACAAACTTCGGGAGTAGCCGAAACCAGGGGAATTGGCAGTGGTTTGTTCCTGAATTTTGAAATGAAAAAGGATGAATTACTGGAAATAAAAACAGGGCTCAGTTACACCTCTGTTGAGAATGCCCGCCTGAACCTGAAGACAGAAGCAAGCGAAAAAACATTCGACCAGGTACATGCGTTGGCTCATCAGGCCTGGAACCAAAAACTCGGACGTATCCAGGTGGAAAGCAAGGACAGCATCAGCAAGGTGAAATTTTATACCGGACTGTATCACGCACTTCTGGGACGGGGTATTTCTAGCGACGTAAATGGGCAGTACCGCCTGTTCGACGGCAGCATCGGGCAAATTCCGCTCGACGAAAAAGGACAACCCAAACACCACCATTACAACACCGACGGAATATGGGGCGGATTCTGGAACCTTAGTCAGCTTTGGGCGCTGGCTTATCCCGACTACTTCAGGGAATATATCCAGTCGAACATCGATTATTACAAAAGCCGCGGATGGCTTCACGATGGCGAAGCTGCCGGAATTTATACCAACGGCGTTCAGACCAATTACCAGGGATTGCTCATCGCATCAGCATACAATTGCGGCATACGCGATTTTGAGGTGGACAAAGGTTACGAGGCCGCCGTTAAAAATGAGCTGGAATACCATGGCCGAAACCTCGGAAGCGGCAAATATGATTTGAATTATTTTGTCAAAATCGGATACGTTCCATACAAAGACACCACCCTGGCAAACGGATGGAAATTTAACTTCGGTTCGTCGCACACGCTCGAATACACGTTCAGCTCGTATGCAGTTGGCCAGATGGCTAAGGCGCTGGGTAAAAACGACGACTACGAAAAACTAATGAAACAGGCACAATACTATAAGAACCTGTTTGATCCGGTTACCAGGTATATCCGCCCCAAAAGAGAAAACGGGCATTTTATCGAAAATTTTGACCCCATGAAAGCATGGGATGGCTTTCAGGAAGGCAATGCGTTTCAATACACCTGGTACGTGCCGCACGATGTCGCCGGTTTGATAGCTCTGATGGGTAAAGATGAATTTAATACCAGGCTTGGGAAAGTCTTTGAAGGCGCCCAAAAAGGAAAATTTGGAGGAAAAGCTGACCAGATCGACAGTTTCTCGGGAATTGAGATGCAGTACAATCACGGTAATCAACCCTGCCTGCACGATTCGTGGCTGTTCAACTATTCAGGCCAACCCTGGCTCACCCAGAAATGGACCCGTGCCATTTGCGACGAGTTTTACGGCGTTGAGCCTTTACGCGGATATGGCGTGGGACAAGACGAAGATCAGGGACAACTGGGTGCGTGGTATGTGATTGCTGCTCTCGGACTATTTGATGTTCAGGGATTTACATCAATCAATCCAACCGTTCAGTTTGGCAGCCCGATTTTTGATAAAGTAACCATAGAACTCGATCCGCATTATTATTCAGGAAAAAAGCTGGTTATTGAAACCCGCAACAACTCGAAAGAAAACGTGTACATACAGTCGGCATCGTTAAATGGCGAAAAAATTGATCGTTGCTGGATCGATCGAAACCGGCTTATGCAAGGTGGTACTCTCATTTTCGAGATGGGGAGCCAGCCTGACAAAAACTGGGGGACACAAGTTCCTCCGCCTAGCATGAGCGACAAAAATTAAAATTTCAAGGTTATGAAGTTTAACATTCTGATTTTCATATTTATATTGAACGTTCTGCTGCTAAATGCGCAACCATCTGAAATTAAATTGAATTCAGGCTGGAAAGCAAAAAAAGCAAGCGACCTCACCGTTGACGGGACAGTTATTTCCGGAAAAGATTTTCAGTTTTACGACTGGATGGATGCGGTTGTCCCAGGAACGGTGCTGACCACTTTGCTGCATAACCAGAAAATTCCTGATCCGTTTTTTGGGATGAACAACGAACAGATTCCCGACATTAGCCAGGTTGGCCGCGATTACTATACCTACTGGTTTTTCAATCAGTTCGAATGGCCCGAATTAAAAAACGGAGAACAAGTTTGGTTGAAATTCAGGGGTATAAACTATTCTTCTGAAATGTTTCTAAACGGCAAAAAAATTAATCCCGACACGCACGAAGGCATGTTTTTGCGCGAAAAATACCTGATTACTCCGTTTCTTCAGAAAGG
>DAOPZV010000176.1:0-7827 GCA_035353575.1 Prolixibacteraceae bacterium
CTAAGCTGGTGGATTTTTGCCCTTTCCGGAATACTGGCACTGGGAATTGCGTTGCTCACGGTGAGTTGGCAAAGCTGGAAAGCCGCTACAAGGAATCCGGTGGAGGCGTTGAGGTACGAATAAATTAAAATTTTAAAAGATAGTGTATGCTAAAAATGTATTTAAAAATAGCCTTTAGAAACATACTGAAAAACAGAATGTTTTCGACTATTAATATTTTGGGCCTTGCCATTGGGATTGCGTCTTTTATCATCATATTGCTTTATGTGGGTTATGAATTTAGTTATGACAGGTTTTACAAAAACTCAGAAAACATTTACAGGGTTTTCATGGACTATAAAACTGGTGATCATTTCGAACAAGGAGATGCGCAGGTTTATAATGAGTCAGGTCCAACCCTTAAAAAGGAATTTCCCGAAATACAAGATTTTGTCCGGCTTTATCATTTAAAAAAGTCGTCCTTCGTAATTGAAAACTCATCCTTCGAAGTACAAAATGGTTATATGACCGATCCTTCGTGGTTTGATATATTTGAAATCCCTTTAGTAGAAGGCGACGTTGAAACAGCCTTAAACCAACCTAATACAGTTGTATTAACTCAAAAGACCTCATCCCGCATTTTTGGAAGAACCAATCCTGTTGGGAAAATGCTAACCACTTTTTACGGCGGACAAAAAACAAATCTTACAGTAACCGGTGTTCTGAAGGATATTCCCGAAAATACCTACTTGAAAACCAATTTTCTGGGTTCTATTCAAACCATGAAAAACTGGCCGCTCGATCGTCCGGAACCAAACTGGGGCAACAATAATTACTTCACATTTTTATTGGTCGATAAAAATGCAAATATCGCTGAATTACAACAGAAAATAAAAGAATTGAAGATTCCACCAACAGAGGAAAGACATAATATCGAACCGCTTACCGGCATCCATTTGCATTCAGATAAACCTTTTGAAGCGGAAACGAATGGGAGTATCGTTCAGATGCGTTTTTTAATTGCTGTTACATTTATTATTCTCTTGCTTTCATGGTTAAATTATGTGAATCTTAGTAATGCAAAATCGCTTGAGCGAGCAAAGGAAGTAGGAGTCCGAAAAGTAGCTGGAGCCAAAAAACGACAACTCGTTACCCAGTTTCTATTTGAATCGTTATTACTCAATCTGGCGGCGGTTGTAATTGCCTTTGCCATTGTATTGATACTGGTTCCTTATTTTAGCTCATTTACAGGTAAACCTCTGACAACAGAAATATTTCGTGGAAAGACGATTCTTTTGCTGGCAGGTATCCTGGTTCTGGGAATCTTGATTTCAGGTGCTTATCCCGCTTTTGTATTGGCAGGGTTCAAACCTGTTAAAATTCTGAAAGGCAAAATAACGGCAAATTCCCGGAGTACAGGATTTAGGAACGCTTTTGTTGTTGCACAATTTTTGGCGGCAATTGTTCTTCTGGCTGGCACAATTACCATTTTTAAACAAATGAGGTTTGTTTCGGATCAACCTCTGGGAGTCGATCTCAACCAAGTGATTGCCATAAGAAATAATATCCTCGATGAAAAAGAAAATCCAAGTAACGCATTTGAAACATTAAAAACCGAGTTTACTAAATTGCCTACTGTCAAAGCAGTATCTGTTGCAGAAACTTATCCCGGAAATGATGATAACACCTCGTATTTCATGGGAATTACTTTTCCTGACGGAACACAGGAAGGACAAACAAAATGGTATACCGCCGAAGCGGACGAAGATTATGTGCAGGTGATGGGAATTGAAATGCTTGCAGGAGAGCCATTTTCAAAAAATTCGGGGACAAACAAAAATAAAATCATAGTAAATGAAACTGCCGCCCTGAAATTAGGCTTTCTTCATCCGGCAGACCTGCTTGATAAAACGGTCAATTTCTGGGGGCAAAAATGGGTCGTACAGGGAGTAATGAAAGATTACCATTCTCTTTCGTTAAAATATAATATTGAACCACTTATTTTAAGATACAGTCAAAATTATCGTATGACAGGGGTTTTGGTAAAACTAAACAATGTTACTTCATTATCGGATATATCAAAAACGATTAAGCAACTGGAAACGGAATGGAAAGAAAATTTTCCAAAAAGTAGCTTTCAACATAATTTTGTTGATGAAAGATTTGCTTCACTATACAGTGCCGATAGAAAATTTGGAGAAACATTTGGTCTTTTTACCTTCCTGGCCATCTTCATCGCCTCGTTAGGATTATTCGGATTAACATTTTATAGCTGCACTTTACGAATTAAAGAAATTGGGGTGCGAAAAGTAAACGGCGCCAAAATCACGGAAATATTGGCCATGCTCAACAAAGACTTTATAAAATGGGTAGCCATTGCCTTTGTAATAGCCACTCCTATTGCTTATTATGCCATGAACAAATGGCTCGAAAACTTTGCCTATAAAACCACGCTAAGCTGGTGGATTTTTGCCCTTTCCGGAATATTGGCACTGGGAATTGCGTTGCTCACGGTGAGTTGGCAAAGTTGGCGGGCGGCCACGAGAAACCCGGTGGAGGCGCTACGGTATGAGTAGAACAACAACATTAAAATTTTTAAATTTTATAACAATATGGGCATAATCAGCAATTTGCAGGCAAGCATACGACACCTGAAAGCCAACAAGGTAAATACTGCCATCAACCTGACCGGGTTAACGCTTGGTCTTGGCATTGTTACCATCGTACTTGTTTTTGTTTTAAACGAACTGGGTTATAATCAATCGTTTGCCAATAGAGATCGAATTTATAGAGTACTCAATTTTAACAAAGCCGATAACAATGTTTGGGCAAATACCCCGCTAATTATCGGACAAACTGCAAAAGAACAATTTGCTGAAGTTGAAGCGAATGTTCCGGTCTTTAACCTGTGGAATGTTGAAGTAAAAAAGGGCAACGAATTCCTCGAAGAAAAAAGTGTGATCTGTACCGAAGCCAATTTTATCAATATTTTTAGTATAAAATTAGTTCAAGGGTCAATTTCGGGTTTCGACCAATCGAAGGGAAACATCATACTAAGCGAAAGCAAGGCTAAAAAATATTTTGGCAACGAAAGTCCGATTGGAAAGATCATCGAGATCAAAAAAAATGGAAGTGTATCGCCAATGGAAGTAGTTGCAGTTTTCGAAGATCTTCCGCAAAACTCAACACTAAATGCATCGTTCATTGCAAATAATAAATTTGGTGTCGAGAAGTTGCTTCAAAGCATGATTTCAACCGGTAAAGCCCCAACAGAACAAGAGATTAACGAATCGTGGTATTGGGGAAACGGATTATTTTTCACCAATTACCTTTTGCTGAAAGAAGGGGCATCGGCAGCACTGCTCGAAACAAAAATTCATCAACTTGCATTGCAACATGCTGATAAAGAAGACAAGCTCGATCTTTCGCTTCAAGCGCTCAACGATATTTATTTCGATTCAGGAAAAATTGTGGATAACAATGCCGGAGATAAAGGGAACCGCTCGATGCTGTATATCCTGGTATCAATTGGGCTGTTGATCCTGATCATGGCATGCATCAATTACATGAACTTGTCGTCGGCGCAGGCCATTTCGCAAACCAAATCACTGGCAGTTAGGAAAGTATGCGGAGCTTCATCTAAATCGCTAATCCTGCAAATGATGTTCGAATCGGCATTTATTTCGTTAATTGCGCTGCCTTTTGCTCTTATTATAGCCCACATTTCTTTTCCTCTCATTAGTTCGCTTTTAGGCAAAACTTACACCCTTTCGTTAACCAGCCAGTTTTTCAGGAGTTTCGTCATCCTGGTAGTTGTAGCTATTGGCACGGGCGCATTATCCGGAGTATTGGTCGCTCTAAAAATCACTTCATTCCGACTGGTGGAAACCCTGAAAGGCAAGTATTCGGATGCCGGGAATAGGCATTTTATTCGAAAAGGAATGATTGTATTCCAGGTGTCGGTATTTATCGTACTCATTGCGGTTATGTTTGTTGTACAAAAGCAGGTTCATTACGCTTTTACTCGTGATATTGGTATCGAAAAAGAAGGATTATTGAGAATTCCGCTTGGCGATCACAATTACCAACTGTTTAAACAGGAAATCAGGAAAAATCCCAATGTATTGCAGGTTAGCGGTGCGCTCTGGATTCCGCCGCACCAGGGGAAAATGTACATGTCGATACCTAAAGTGAGTAACAAAACTGAAATGGTAAAGATCAACGGGCTATTTGTTGATTATGGATTTGCGCAAACAATGGGGATGAAACTAATTGCGGGGACCGATTTCGATGAATCAAAAATAAATTCGGGTGTACTGGTAAACGAATCAGCCGTGCAAGCCCTCGGACTAAAAGAGGCTATTGGCGAACAAACTGCTTTTGGCCAGGTAGTTGGTGTCGTTAAAGATTTCAATATGTATTCTATCCACGAGGCTATAACTCCAATGCTAATTGGGTTGAACCCACAGATGTGCCGTGAAATTGCTGTTAAAATTAAAACTGAAAATCTTCAGGAAACGATTGCCTTCCTGAAAAAAACATGGAAAGAAACGAGTGGAACCACTGCCTTTGATTTCGACTTTACTGACGATATTCTGAACCAAATTTACGAATCAGACATACGTTTCTCGAAAATAATTGGATTGCTTACCGTTATTGCCATCCTGATTTCGAGCTTGGGCTTATTTGGGCTTTCGCTCCTGATAAGCAAGCAGAAAACCAAAGAAATCGGGGTCCGCAAAGTGACCGGTGCCCGGGTTGGCGAAATTGTTGCCTTCCTCAACCGCGATTTTGTGATTTGGGTCAGCATAGCATTTGCCATTTCAACCCCTATTGCCTGGATCGTATCCAACAAATGGCTCGAAAACTTTGCCTACAAAACCTCTCTAAGTTGGTGGATTTTTGCCCTGGCTGGATTTCTGGCTCTGGGAATTGCGCTGCTCACCGTAAGTTGGCAAAGCTGGAAAGCCGCCACGCGCAACCCGGTGGACGCTCTGCGATATGAATAAATAGCTTAATTAATTCGCTCATGTTATGAAAGATATATTAAAATCAACTTATCGGAATTTTATCCGGAAACCAGCTACCAACCTCATTAATCTTGGTGGATTGGCAATCAGCCTGGCGTTAGTGATTGTTTTGTCAGTTTACTCGTACAGCGAGCTAACTACCGATAGCTTTCATAAAAATGCCAGTCGGTTATATGTTTATTCTGACTTTTCACCGGAACACACGAGCTTGCATACTCCGGCAATTCTGAAAGACCAGATTGACTTAAATATTCCTGAAGTTGAATCGGCTGTAAGGGTTGCCGGAACGTGGGAAGAACCGGTTTTCCAGGTTGAGAAACATGACCCCATTACTTCGGACATTGTTACTGCCGATCCCGGATTTTTTAAGCTTTTTACCTACGAAGCTGCCGAAGGAAACCTAGAAACAGCTTTGAACGACCCGATGACCATTGCTCTTTCTGAGCCCTTGGCCAGAAAGCTATTTGGCAACGAATCCGCCCTCGGGAAATCCTTAAAAATAAATAACAAGCAAAACCTGACGGTAACGGCCGTTTTCAAACAGCAAAAAAACAACAGTTGTATGTCATTCAGCGCCATAACCTCGAATGATACGCGTAAAATTGTTTATCCCAACCAAGGTGAATTCTCAGAATGGGGCTGGTGGAACTTCAATTTGTTTGTGCTTTTAAAAGATGGAGCTAACCCGGCAGAAACTGCAAAGAAAATTGCAGCACTATTTCCGAAGGACGAACGTGAAAATCAAAACTACAGAACATACCAGCTCAATCATTTCACTGATCTCTATTTTTCAAATTTCACCTCATCCTGGGCCGATTACCTGCATTGTGGTGATAAACAGAAAGTAATGATATTGCTATTGGTTGCGGCGTTGGTTCTGATGATTGCATTGGTAAATTTCATCAATATTTCGTCGTCGCAATGGTTCGAGAAAATTAAGCAAACCGGCGTTCTCAAAGTCATTGGAGCCAATAAAACCTCAATCATGAAGAGTGTTTTGGCCGAAGCCTTTGTTTTATTCCTGGCTGCACTCTTCCTGGCTACAATTATTGTTCAACTTTCGTTTCAATCAATTTGCAGCTATACAGGTATTCATTTTGATCCTCTACTGATTTACAAACCATCTGTCGTAGCCCTTTCTGTCCTCGGCATTTTTGCTTTAAGCTTAATTTTCAGCATAATTCCGGCAATACAAATCGCCAATTCGAAAGCTGTTGACAATCTGAAAAAATCAATTAAAAACCGCCCGACCAATTCATTTTCAAGAGGAATATTGGCTACAGCTCAGTTTGCTATTGCTATTGTATTAATTGCTTTTACCGTTTTGGTTCAAAAACAGGTAAATTTTGGAAGCAGTAACTTTAATCTCGGGAAAGAAAATGTGATCGGAATAAAACTCACACCACAACTTAGCGCCAGTAAAGACGTTCTAAAAAAGACCTTGCAGGACAATCCATATTCCGGGAAAATTTCGTTTTCGCAATTCTTCCCCGGAAAGTTAAACGAACACTGGACCTCGAACCAAAAGATTGAAGGAAAAGAAATTCAGCTCAACTTCGACACTTTTAACGGCGACGCCAATCTGTGCTCAATATTGGGTCTGCAGCTTGTTCAAGGCCGGTTTTTTTCCGAGGATCTGGTAACCGATGCTCACAAAATGGTTGTGAACGAAACGTTTATTCGTGAACACAAAATGACAAACCCAATCGGGGCAAAATTCGTGATGGGTTTTGGCGAAAATCCCCCTCTTTCCGAAATTATCGGCGTTGTAAAAGATTTTCGTTACAAACCGGTTACCGTACCTGTTGGATCGCTGATTATCCAGAACGAACCTCGGGCTTCGTATTGTCTGGTTACTCTTAATGCAAAAGATTTCAACTCGTTAAACCATTTTATTCAGGATATTAAAACTGAAACAAATAAGCTTTCGCCCTCATTCCCAGTCGAAATCAGTTTCCTCGACCAGGCTGTGGAGCATTTGTATCAATCAGAGATTCAATTCAGGCGAACATTCTCGTTGTTTGCCGGAAGCGCCATTGTTATTTGCTGCCTCGGAATTTTAGCCATGTCGCTATTCGCCTGCCAGCAGCGCATAAAAGAAATAGGTATCCGAAAAGTAAATGGAGCCAAGGTAAGCGACGTAATGGCAATGCTTAACCGCGACTTTGTTCGTTGGGTTGTAGTTGCTTTTATAATTGCCACACCTATTGCCTGGTACACCATGAATAAATGGCTGGAAAGCTACGCCTACAAAACAGAAATGAGCTGGTGGATTTTTGCTCTTGCAGGAATACTTGCCCTGGGAATTGCATTGCTTACGGTTAGTTGGCAAAGCTGGAAAGCCGCCACGAGGAACCCAGTGGAGGCGCTGAGGTATGAGTAATTTTCACCCCAAACCCCTGAAGGGGCTTTAGTTTGTGCAACAAATGAGTATAGGTGATAAAATATCGATGTTTTATAATGCCAGACCAATCATTTTTGAGAGGGCAAAGGTTATGCGTGAGAATATGACTCAAGCAGAAAAAGTTGTTTGGGAATTACTGAAAGAGAAAAAGATGGTGGGGCTACGCTTTAAAGCTCAACATCCAATTGACATATTTATCGCTGATTTTTATTGCCATGCCTTAAAACTTGTCATTGAAATTGACGGTGAGATTCATAAATCAAAAGATCAAAAAGAATATGATATTGGCCGCGAAGCAGAATTAGAACATTGGGGAATAAAAGTCATCCGGTTTACCAACGAAGAAGTTAAAAAAAACATTGAACATGTTAAGAAAGAAATCGAACATGAATGTGAAGTGCGGCGATCAGAGCT
>DAOPZV010000177.1:0-7791 GCA_035353575.1 Prolixibacteraceae bacterium
GCTGTCTCATCGCGGTTTCCATTATTTTGGCATTCTGGCTCGTTTCGAAGAATCATATCATCACCCACACCTTAACGCAGGGAATCATGGTAATTGCCTATTTCCCGGTTATTGCACGCTTGTGGAAAACGCGCGAGAATACCGAATCGTTTATTCCGTGGACAGGCATGTTGCTGGCACCAGCTTTGTCGTTGCTATCGAGCAAAGGAACCCTGGCAACCATCTACTCGGTGCGCGCTATTATTTGCATTTTGGTATTGATGCTGTTGATGTTGCGGGTGGAATATTTAGGTAGGAAGGCACAGCGCATCCCGAACCAACACCAATAAAAAAGGGCAGAACGCTCGTTCCACCCTTTACTATTTTAATTTTTCCTGATTCTATTTACACTGCACTTTTGCCCAGGTATCTTTTAGCTGAACAGTGCGGTTGAATACCAGCTTCTCAGGAGTTGTATCCGGATCTACATTAAAGTAGCCCAACCGTTCGAACTGGAAATGATCCAACGCTTTGGCATCTTTCACAAATGGTTCGATGTAGCATTTCGGTAAAATGCTCAACGACTCTTTGTTCATAAATTCCTTGAAATCAACGTCTTTGTGTCCGTCTGGTTCTTCGTCGGAGAACAGGCGGTCGTACATGCGTACTTCGACCTCAATGTTTTCGGTTGCCGAAACCCAGTGAATGGTCGATTTTACCTTGCGACCATCGGGTGAATTGCCGCCGCGCGAAGCAGGATCGTATGTACAATGAATTTCCACAATTTCGCCATTGGCATCTTTCACCACATCGGTGCAGGTTACGAAATAGGCATAACGCAAGCGTACTTCAACACCGGGCGACAAGCGGAAGAATTTCTTAGGCGGATTTTCCATGAAATCGTCACGCTCGATGTACAATTCCTTAGTAAACGGCACTTTGCGTGTTCCCATCGACTCGTCTTCCGGGTTGTTGATGGCGTCCATTTCCTCCACCTGTCCTTCAGGATAATTGGTAATCACCAACTTTACTGGGTCAAGCACGCCCATCACACGCTGTGCCCGTTTGTTCAGATCTTCGCGAATGCTGTATTCCAAAAGAGCAACATCGGTTACCCCATCGGTTTTGGTAACACCTACACGTTCGGCAAAAGCTCGAATCGATTCAGGCGTATAACCACGGCGGCGAAGTCCGCAAATAGTGGGCATCCGCGGATCGTCCCAACCATTTACGTGACCGTCTTTCACCAATTCGAGCAGTTTGCGCTTGCTCATCACGGTGTAATTAAGGTTCAAACGTGAGAATTCGATCTGGCGAGGACGATAATCCGAATCTTTCAGTTGATCGATGAACCAATCGTATAGTGGGCGGTGAACTTCAAATTCCAACGTACAAATTGAATGTGTGATGCCTTCCCAGTAGTCGCACTGGCCATGAGCAAAATCGTACATCGGGTAGATGCACCATTTGTCGCCCGTGCGGTGGTGAGGCGTTTTCATGATACGGTACAAAATTGGATCGCGCATGTGCATATTGGGCGAAGTCATATCAATCTTTCCACGCAAAATGCGCTCTCCTTCGTTGAATTCACCGGCTTTCATCCGCATAAAAAGGTCGAGGTTTTCTTCCACAGTGCGGTTTCGGTAGGGGCTTTCGGTTCCCGGGCGGGTTGGCGTTCCTTTCTGGGCACTGATGGTTTCGGCATCCTGATCGTCGATGTAGGCTTTGCCTTCCTTGATTAGTTTTACAGCAAAATCAAAAAGCTTGTCGAAGTAATCCGAAGCGTAATAAAGGCGGTTGCCCCAATCAAAACCCAGCCAGTGTACATCCTCCATAATTGAATCAACGTATTCGGTATCTTCTTTCGAAGGATTGGTATCGTCGAAACGAAGGTTGGTTAATCCGTTATATTTCTGAGCGGTGCCAAAATTCAGGCAAATCGATTTGGCATGACCAATGTGCAAATATCCATTAGGTTCCGGAGGAAACCGTGTGTGAACTCTTCCATTATTTTTACCTGTACTGATTTCTTCTTCAACTATCTGGTGAATGAAATTATTCGATTTTACTCCATTGTCATTTTCAATAACATTCTCGCTCATGATCTTTATTTTTTATGTCTATTTTCTAAAAGTCAATTCTGACAAATGTATAAAATGATTTCAGGACACAGATATTCACTAGTTTGAAAATTGATTTCCGAAGCAATAAAATTAATTTTGCTTTTTTAATGCATACAAAATGGCGCTAATTGAGATTGAGGGAATGGAATTTTATGCCTTTCACGGGCATTTTGAGGTGGAGAAAGTGGCTGGCAACCGTTTTTTGGTTGACCTTAAACTGGAAGCCGATTGCAGTAAAGCCGGAGAAACAGACAATTTGGATGATACGCTCGACTATCAAAAAGCTTATACGGTAGTGAAAGAAGAAATGGCGATCCCGTCGAATTTGCTGGAACACGTTGGGCAACGGATTGTTAGCCGCATCAAAACCGAGTTCTCTGATGCGCGAAATATTGCTGTGAAAATATCGAAGATGACTCCTCCGATGGGCGGCCAAATAGAAAAAGTAAGCGTGACGACTTTCGGGTAAAGAAGATCTGAAGATGTGGAAATTTGAAGATTTGAAAATAGAAAGAATGCTTGTATGGCTAAATGGTTAAAATGATTTGCAACTTAACAATTTATCGCCTTCCAACTTCGAACTCTGGCTCACTTTACGAACTCCGCACTCAAAGTTTGCCGATTATTGTTTAGGAAAAATACTGAAAAAGAAATTGTTAAAAGCGGTAGGGTAGTTTAATTGTTCTTCGGATTACTGGTGAAAATGAAATTTGAAAGTCACTAAAAATTCGAGAAACATGAAAACGAAAATTCTGACATTGCTTGTATTTTCATCTTTTGCGTTCTTTGCGTGTCAAAAGAACGATACCTCTTCTACTGCCGATCAAACTACTTCAATTCTTAAGTCGGCTACTATTGTTACTTCGGACGTTGCTGTGCAAAGTGCTTCGCTTGAAACGAGTTTGGAAGCAGATTTTTACGCTGGCTACGAACGTATTCTGCGTCAGCTTTCGCACATAAAAGGCAAACGCGGCGATTTACTTCGCGGACAGGGAGCATTCCACTACATCGAGGGCGAGACACCAACAGTAAGTATCGACACTGCCGCTGCCGGTTACCCTATTACGATTGTGATTGATTACGGCGATGGAGTTGAAACTGATCATGGTAAAGTAATAAAAGGTAAAGTAACCGTAATTATTAACGGAGATAAAAACACCAACGGCAGCACCAGGGCCATTACTTACGAAAACTGTGCGGTTGATACCATCAGTGTTAACGGTACCAGCAACGAGAAATTCGTTGGAGACAATGTGTCAACCCGTAAAATAGTTTCCAGCAGCGATGTAACCTTTGCCATTACCGATGGAGCAACTTTCGTAAGAAAAGGCGACGAAACGAAGGAATGGCTGGCAGGCGTAGGTACACCGAAAGACCCAAGTGATGACAAAGTTATCGTTACCGGATCTGTAAAGGTGAATAATACTACCGATAATATTTCCTACTCGAAAACGATCACAAACGGGCTGATTAAGTTGGGCGATTGCCGATACATCGTTTCCGGAACGGTTGAATACAGTCAGGCTGGCAGTGTTATTGGAACTCTCGATTATGGAGATGGCACTTGCGACAACATTGCAACATTGGCCGTGGGCGGAACAACAACCGAAGTGACATTGAAAGGCCCGGGGAAAGGGCATGGTTCAAAAGATCATAGTGGCGGAACCTCTAGTTCAACAACGACTGGTTCCAATTAAATAAGCAGCAAATTTGTTAATAGAGAACAGAGCTGTCGTCGGAAATGACGGCAGCTCGGGTTCTGTCAGAAAAATCGTTTTTAAGAATATAATAAAATCAGGATATTGAGTTGAATTTTACACTTTTTGCAGTCGCTAATAAATTTCTTTTAAACATTTCACGATTAAAGTATCTTTGGAGCAGATGAAAAGCGTATTACGTTGAGAAAAGAGGAGTTTAAATCATTGTTTGATACTTATTTCGAGGATGTTCGGAGATATGTTCTGTATCGGTCGGGCGACGAAGATATTGCGACCGATGTTGCGCAGGAAACGTTTATGCGGATTTGGGAAAAACAGATGATTATCGATCCTCAAAGGGTTAAAGGCTTGCTTCTTAAAATTGCAAGCGACCTTTTCATCTCGCAATACCGCAGAAAACAAGTTGCCAACAACTTCTTCAATACCTTTCAGCCCGCAGGTAAAAGCTCAACTCCTGAAGATGAACTTAATTTTCAGGAATTATTAAAAGCATATAATGTTGCATTGCAAACAATGCCCGAGAAACAACGAACTGTGTTTTTGATGAACAGGATTGACGAACTGAAATATAAAGAAATTGCCGACCAGCTTGGTCTTAGTGTAAAGGCTATTGAAAAAAGAATGAGCCTGGCGCTCGAACATCTGAAAACCCACCTGAAAGATAAGGTAAATGGAATTATCCTGTTTTTTATGGGTTTCAGGGTTTGTTGGAATAAAATAAGAAATGCAAGTGAAGCAAAATAAAGAACATATTAACCTTGACGGAATTGACCGGCACAGCAGGAATTTTTTCTCCGGAGGAAAATTTAACTGGAAGAAAAGTAGTGCTGAGGTTTGGGCTTCAATTGAGCAGCGGATTGATGATCAGCCCAAAGTGCGCTCTTTGTCGTTTAATTTCCCGATGGTTAACTGGGCTGTTGCAGCGAGTATTGCTCTTTTAATTTCTGCCGGAAGTTATCTGCGCTTCCATTCGGTTGAAATAGTTGTTCCGGTTGGCGAGCATGCTGTTGCCGAATTGCCCGATCATTCAAAAGTTGATTTGAACGCTCAAAGTAAGTTGTTGTACTATCCGTATTGGTGGAAATTCTCGCGCTTGGTAAAGCTGGAAGGGGAAGGGTTTTTTGAGGTTCAGAAAGGAAAGAAATTTACGGTGCACTCGGCCACAGGAACAACTCAGGTGGTTGGAACCAGTTTTAATATTTTTGCAAGGGAAAATATTTATAAAGTAACCTGCGTTACAGGGAGTGTAAAAGTGAGGTCGAAGGCCGGATACGAAGTGTTGCTCAAGCCAAACAGCAAAGCAGTAATTCAGGCCGACGGTAAAATCAATGTGATGAATGACGTTGAAACCTATTCGGAAATATCGTGGAAGAAAAATGTTTTCTTGTTTACGGCATCGCCCGTATTCCAGGTTTTTAAAGAGATTGAACGGCAATATGGTGTGCATATCGAAGCCAGGGTTGACGATCAGTCGCTCTACACCGGGAATTTTACCAAAGACCAAAATGTTGAGGAAATTCTAGAGTATGTTTGCCCGGCGCTTGGGTTGAAATACATTCGTAAATCGGCAGGTGAATATCTCATTGTTCAGAAGAAAGATGAATGATAAAACGGCTAATCATATTGTTCGCATTTCTCTTTGCCTTTTGGGAGGGATTTTGCCAATCTGAAGTTATTCGGGTTAACGCGAAAGAGTTGCCGTTGAATGTCATCCTCCTTCAATTACGAAATCAATACAACTTCAATTTTTCGTACAGCGAAGATCAGGTTTCAAAATATAAGGTAACGGTTAATAAAACGTTCGAATCGAAGTTGGAAGCCGTAGAGTATCTGCTGAAGGAGTTGCCGTTCAGGGTAAAAAAAGTGGATGAGGTTTTTATTATAATTCCGGATAAGAAAAAGCTCAGGGAAGGGCAGAAGCGGGTACAAACGCAAATTACCGGACAAATTGTTGAAGCAGGCTCTTACGAGCCTTTGCCATTTTCGTACATTCTCATTAACAACCACCCGATGGTTGCCGACGTAACCGGAAATTTTAACTACATCACATACAGCGACAGCACTTATCATTTGCGTGTATCGCATCTCGGCTATTTTATTTACGACACAGTATTTGTTGCTCCAAATTTCAGGCAATACAAGCTGGTGCCGTCAAGCATAAAGCTTCCGGAGATTAGCGTTCAGAAAAATGAAGTGGAAAAGGCAAACATGGTTGGCGAAACGATTGGAAAAATAACGCTGAACAGCAATATTTCAAATTTTTTACCTGGTCAGGGCGACAATGCTGTTTTCAATAGCATCCGCCTGATGCCGGGGATTCAGGCGGCAGGCGAACAATCGACTGATTTGCTTATATGGGGAAGTTACGAGGGGCAAAGCCTGGTGACTTTCGACGGATTCACACTGTTTGGCTTGAAAAATTACAACGACAATATCAGTGTAGTCAATCCATTTTTAGTGAAAACAATCGAAATACTGAAGGGCGGGTTCGACTCAAAATACGGGAATCGTGTTGGCGGAATTGTAAATATTATCGGGAAAAACGGCAACATTCAGAAGCCGGTTTACAGTTTCAATATAAACCCGATGACTTTGAATGGGATGATAGAAATGCCGGTGCGCAAAAAGTCGTCGCTACTTCTGGCTTACAGGCAAACGTATTATAATTTATACAATTCGGGCGATTTCAACATTTTTGCGCCAACACATCAGGTGCCTAAAAATGATCCGTTTCAATCAGGCTCTCAAAATTCCAAAATCGACCTGTCAATCTATCCTGATAATTATCGGTTCCGTGATCTGAACTTAAAATTTAGCCGGAATTTCGATAACGGCGACCAGTTTTATGTAAGCATGTATGGAGGCGGCGACTATTTTCACCTGGCTGGCGATGGAAATGTCACCCGCGATTTTATTGATGTTCCGAAAGGAAAGCAATCGACTTCGCTCAATGTTTCTCTTTTTAACGAAGAGAAGAATCGTCAGTACGGAGCTTCATTTTTTTACAGCAGGAAATGGTCGAATAATTGGACCACAAAATTCATATTGTCGCATTCCGATTTTTCGAGAAAGGTTTCTGATCAAACGCAAACAACCAACTCGACAACATCTGTCGTTTATAAAAAGGATAAATCGAAAACCAACAATACGGCCAACGAAAATTCGATCAGGATAGAAAACCTGCTTTATTTTAATCGCGGACACCAACTGGAATTTGGCGGTGGTTTTTACAACAACGATGCCCGGATTGACTATTATACAAACATAAACGACACGCTGACACTGAACAATCCAAACCGGTTTGTCAACAGTCGCTTTTTTGCTTTTGCCGACGATAATTTGCCTTTGGGTGAAAGGTTTACACTTAAGTCGGGAGCCCGGATTAACCTTACAACAAATAATGCCCGGATTTACTTCGAGCCAAGGATTAGCGCAAACTATAAACTTACAAATGATTTAAAGTTTAATGCATCCTGGGGGCGGTTTCACCAGTTTGTTTCGAAAATTGCCAGTGTTGACCGTGACCAGAACTACTCTTATTTATGGACCGTAAGCAACAAGGATGTGCCCGTATTAAACGCGACACACTGGGTTGCCGAGCTAAATTATTCACATAAAAGTCTTTCAATAAACATCGATGGCTACTATAAAGTTACGCACGACATTACGCAGCGGATATTTGAGCATCGGCCAACCGAAGGGAAACAAACAGACGGGTACTTCTCATATTTTGGCAATGCAAAAGCTTACGGTCTGGATGTTTTTGCGAAAAAGGATTTTGGACGGCATTCGGTTTGGGCGTCCTACACCCTGAGCAAGGCGCTCGAGAGCCTGGCCCCGCTTGGTCAGCCACTGCCCGAATACACGCTCGCGCCACATCACCAGTTGCACGAATTTAAGACTGCCGGATTGCTCAACATTGGGCGGTTTTATATTTCGGCCGATTACGTGTATGGTTCGGGAATGGAGAT
>DAOPZV010000178.1:0-2075 GCA_035353575.1 Prolixibacteraceae bacterium
TTACCAATTTGAGTAATCTTTCAGGGGTCAACACCGGCGACCAGGATTTAAGCACTTTGGCAACCCAAACCGCTTTGGGCGATTCCACAGCACTGGTTCGCAGTGAGATACCCGATGTAAGCGGATTTTTGACTTCTGAAACCGACCCAATATGGACAGCAAGCCCATCGTTTGGAATAACCAACACCAATATTACCAATTGGAACTTGGCTTATGGTTGGGGTAATCATGCTGCTGAAGGTTATTTACAAAGTGAAATAGACGGTTCTGTTACCAACGAAATTCAAGCCTTAAGCATCAGCAACGATACTGTTTTTCTAAGTAATGGAGGATTTGTAAAATTGCCTTCAACAAATGCATGGTCGTTAAATGGAAATGCCGGAACATTGAACGGAACAAATTTTATTGGTACAACAGATAATGTGCCTCTAAATTTTAAAGTAAACAACGAGTACTCAGGTAAAATTGATCCAATATTATTTAATACATTTTTCGGTTATCAATCAGGGATAGGGAATACAACAGGTATTTATAACACTTTTTTGGGATATCAGGCAGGTATTTCCAATACTATTGGGAAATGGAATGTTGCTATTGGCACATTTGCCTTAAAATCCATGAATTCTTCGACTGGTAATGCAAATATTGCTATTGGACAAAGTTCTTTGGAGGCAAATATTTCTGGTGGTGGAAACACTTCTATTGGGCATGGAGCGATGGGCGGTAATACTTCAGGCGCAATCAACACAGCTGTTGGTTATGGTTCTTTGTCTGGAAATTTATCAGGAAATAATAACACAGCATTGGGCGCATATGCTGGTTATAATGCTACAGGTTCAACAAATGTATTTTTAGGCTATCAGGCCGGCTACAATGAAACCGGTTCCAACAAACTGTACATTGCAAACAGCAGTACATCAACACCACTGATTTACGGTGATTTCAGCACCGCCACATTAAAAATATTCAGCAACCTGAATATTAATAACGCTTACACTTTCCCGAATGCTGACGGAACAAGTGGACAAATTTTGTCAACCAATGGTGCCGGAGTTTTGGGCTGGTCTAGTCTTCCAAGTGAAATAGACGGTTCTGTTACCAATGAACTTCAAGCCTTGAACATCAGCAACGATACGGTTTATTTAAGTGATGGAGGGTTTGTAAAATTACCGATACCCAGCGGCACCGAAGCCGGCCAAATGCAATATTGGAACGGCACAGCATGGGTAACTGTGCCAGCGGGTAAAGCCGGCCAAACAATGTATTTTATAAACAATAAGCCACAATGGGGACCTGTAATGAGTTCAACTGATGTTATGAATCCCACTACAGGGAGAATTTGGATGGACCGCAACCTTGGCGCTTCACAAGTGGCAACAAGTAGCACCGATGCCCTTGCTTATGGCGATTTGTACCAGTGGGGGCGTGCAGCCGACGGTTACGAAAAACGTACATCGGGTGCAACATCTACATTGGCAACAAGCGATACACCCGGGCATGGCGATTTTATAACCAATAGCAGTAGCCCTTACGATTGGCGGAACCCGCAAAACGACAACCTTTGGCAGGGTGTCAACGGCATCAACAATCCTTGCCCAAGTGGTTACCGCATACCAACAGAAGCCGAATGGGAAGAAGAGCGTGCAAGTTGGAGTAGCAACGATGCAGCCGGCGCTTTTGCCTCTCCGCTTAAATTGCCCCTGGCGGGAACTCGCTTCAGCGGTGGCGAGTTCTACTATGAGGGTAGTGTCGGCTACTATTGGTCGAATACGGTATTTGGTATCAAGTCCATGGCCCTGATCTTCGAGAGTAGCAATGCTCTCGTGAACATGAACAACCGTGCACACGGCTTTTCTGTCCGCTGCATTAAGGATTAGACACTTAAGCACCCTGAGCGTAGCCGAAGGGTGATGCCGAAGCACCCCGAGCGAAGCCGAAGGGTGTTCCCCCGAGCGAAGTCGAAGGGTGTTACCCCGAGCGAAGTCGAAGGGTGTTACCCCGAGCGAAGCCGAAGGGTGTTACCCCGAGCGAAGCCGAAGGGTGTTCCCCCGAGCGAAGTCGAAGGGTGTTACCCC
>DAOPZV010000178.1:2175-7789 GCA_035353575.1 Prolixibacteraceae bacterium
CGAAGTCGAAGGGTGTTACCCCGAGCGAAGTCGAAGGGTGTTACCCCGAGCGAAGTCGAAGGGTGTTACCCCGAGCGAAGTCGAGGGGTTATCTATCGGTTAGAATATGTAAATTTGAAATGAAAAGAAAAATAGCATGACAAAAACCAACGAAACGCGAACATGGTATATAAAAAATTGGGCAGTTACTGCTAATTTTAAAGGGCGTATTTCGCATTTAACTTTGTGCGGGTTGTTAGATAATCGCTACGAAATGCTCAACTTTTTATATAACGCAAACCTTTACCGTTCAAGTTAAAAAAAAATATTACAGAAACGATTAACTCTAAATTTATAAATTAAAATTCAAAATTATGGACGATTCAAAAAAAAGCAAATGCCCTTTCAATCACGGAGCAAATACGGGTTCCAATAGTTCCGTGATGAGCTGGTGGCCAAATGCTCTCAATTTAGACATTTTGCATCAGCACGATACGAAAACAAATCCTTTAGGTAAGGATTTTAATTATCGTGATGAGTTTAAAAAACTCGACTTGGAAGCAGTAAAAAGTGACTTGAAAAAATTGATGACGGATAGCCAGGATTGGTGGCCTGCAGACTGGGGGCATTATGGAGGTTTGATGATACGTATGGCATGGCACAGTGCCGGAACATATCGTACAGCCGACGGACGTGGTGGCAGTAATACAGGTAATCAGCGTTTTGCACCGCTCAACAGTTGGCCTGATAATGTAAACTTAGATAAAGCACGCAGACTATTATGGCCTATTAAGAAAAAATACGGAAACAAACTTTCGTGGGCAGATTTAATGATTCTTGCAGGAAACATGGCTTATGAATCAATGGGCTTCAAAACATTTGGTTTCGGTGGTGGTCGTGAGGATATTTGGCATCCCGAAAAAGATATTTACTGGGGTGCGGAAAAAAACTGGTTAGGGAAAGAGCGCTATTCCAATAAATCTGATGAAGGAAGTCTTGAAAATCCTTTAGCAGCTGTTCAAATGGGATTAATCTATGTGAATCCCGAAGGAGTTGACGGAAATCCCGACCCTTTGAAAACGGCTCAGGCTATGCGGGTTACATTCAAGAGAATGGCCATGAACGATGAAGAAACCGTTGCATTAACAGCCGGTGGGCATACCGTTGGTAAAACCCACGGAAATGGCGATGCTTCCGTTTTAGGCCCCGATCCCGAAGGAGCTCCCATCGAGCAACAAGGTTTTGGTTGGCATAACCCTAAAGGAAAAGGTAATGCAGAAAATACCGTAACAAGTGGTTTAGAAGGCGCATGGACAACAACTCCTAACAAATGGAACAACAGCTATTTCTATCTGCTTTTAAATCATGATTGGGAAGTCAGAAAAAGCCCCGCGGGTGCGAAACAATGGGAACCAGTTTATATGAAGGAAGAAGATAAACCCTTTGATGCCCATGTACCGCGAGTTCGCAGAAACCCAATGATGACCGATGCAGATATGGCTCTGAAAATGGACCCTGAATACAGAAAAATATCTGAGCGTTTTTATAAAGACCCTGAATATTTTGCCCAAGTATTTGCCAGAGCATGGTTTAAACTTACTCACAGAGATTTAGGACCAAAAAGCCGTTATCTTGGTGCAGATGTTCCAAAGGAAGATTTAATTTGGCAAGACCCCATTCCAACCGTAAATTATACGCTTTCGGAATCAGAAGTTGACGATTTGAAAGAAAAACTTCTCAATTGTGGTTTAACCCCCACCGAATTGATCAATACAGCTTGGGACAGTGCCAGAACTTTCAGATGTTCCGATTTTAGAGGTGGAGCTAATGGCGCAAGAATACGCCTTGCCCCTCAGAAAAATTGGGAAGGAAATGAACCCAAACGACTCGAAAAGGTTTTGAGTAGACTTACCGAAATTCAGGCAGGATTGAGCAAAAAAGTAAGCATTGCCGATTTGATTGTTTTAGGAGGAAGTGCTGCCATCGAAAAAGCCGCTGAAAAAGCCGGAGTGAAAATAAAAGTTCCTTTTACACCTGGACGAGGAGATGCCACTGATGAGATGACCGATGCTGAATCGTTTTCGGTATTGGAACCATTACACGATGGATATAGGAACTGGCAGAAAAAAGATTATGCCGTAAAACCCGAAGAGATGCTCCTTGACAGGACTCAATTAATGGGTTTAACAGCTCCCGAAATGACTGTATTGATTGGCGGAATGCGTGTTTTAGGTACCAATTATGGAGGAACCCAACACGGGGTATTTACAGAAAATGTGGGCGTTTTAACCAACGATTTTTTTGTAAACCTGACCGATATGGGTTTTGTGTGGGAACCAGTTTCTGACAATCTTTACAATATCAGAGAAAGAAAAACAGGTCAAGTGAAATGGACTGCAACAAGAGTGGATTTAGTTTTTGGTTCAAACTCAATTTTACGTGCTTATGCCGAGGTTTATGCACAGGATGACAACAAAGAGAAATTTGTCAAAGATTTTGTAAACGCTTGGGTGAAAGTGATGAATTCAGACCGATTTGATCAATTTCAATAAAGCAAAATAATACAACCAAAGAACTAAATGTCTGAAATGAAAATGTAATTGTGCAATATTAAACAGCAAGCACAATCACTTTCACTTTGAAAAGGAAGGTATTAAAAAAATGGGCTGTCTAATAGTTATATTAGGCAAAAGAAACTAATGTTCAAAACAAAATACCTAGTTATGTGTTTCATAGAAGCAAATGTTGTATCTATGTTGCGTAAATAGGGCGTTAGCGGCAATGGCAGGGAGATTCCAAGCGACCAAAAGATTGGACTTAAATAATGAATCAATAAAAAGGAAATAAGAGATGGAAACATTCAAACAAAAAGTACTACGATTTCTTTATCCGCTTATTCGCAAAACGGCTAAAAGCGGTAAGAATGGCACAGTTTTAAACAATGAAAATAACACTGCCCCGTCCGTCTCTTTTTACCAACAAAAAGCAACATTGAACAATGGGAATTCGATTGATTTTTCCATCCATTCGGGCAAGAAAATTTTGATTGTAAACACTGCTTCAAATTGTGGCTACACAGGACAGTATGCGGAATTGCAAAAGCTGCACGAAATGTTGGGTGACAAATTAGCGATCATTGCATTTCCTGCCAATGATTTTGCTGAACAAGAAAAAAGCAATGACAACGAAATTTCCCAATTTTGCCAACTGAACTATGGTGTAACATTTCCAATAGCAAAAAAAGGAGTTGTGATCAAAAACAAGGAACAACAACCTATTTTTAGATGGCTTACAGAAAGCAAAGAAAATGGATGGAACGATCACCAACCCGATTGGAATTTTAGCAAATATGTTATTGACGAAAAAGGCAATCTTACAAACTATTTCGGACCTTCAATTTCTCCTTTGGATAAGGAATTTCTGAAAGCAGTTGAATAGTTGCAAAAAAACACAGCCGCAAATTGTTAGGTTTAATTTAAAACATTAAAAATCACAATTATGAAAAAGACAGTAATACTTTTATTAATAATTTCCCTTTTTGCTTCCTGTGCAAAGGAAAAGTACGGCAACGTTAGACAACAAATCAAATGTACTTCGGAAATCCCTGATGGTAAGCAAAAAATAAAATTAGAAAAAAGAAAACAAGAATTAAGATACACTCAATTTGGCGACTTTGTAACAAGCGTAACTCCAACAAGTTTTATAGGAAAATTAAACATGGTGAGATTTTTTCGGGAAAATCCTGATGATACTTATATTGCACTCGTTGGAGGTCGTACAGGACAAGGAGGTATTTCAACAGACTTCTGTATCAATTCCACAGTATCAGTGATACCGGAACTATGTTGTAACGTTTATCAAAATCCAGATGGACAGGGAGGTTACTTTAAAAACGATGTCACTTTAGAGTATTTATATGTGAATATGGGTTTGGAAGTGGTGCTTGAGTTGCCTGAAGAATATAATAATGTATTTGACACTAATATTATAACAACAGGTTTATCTGCCCTTAATGGCCCTGTTGAAGAATTAAGAGAATTTGGAGATGACCTGAAGATATATTTCGGACAGACGGATTCAACATTTATTTCACATGTCAATCTTTTTGATACTTTTAATACGGGTTTACATATAAGAAGTGATAAGTTTGAAGAATGGACATTGACACCTCCTTTGGGGGGAAAGGATAAAACAATACTTTCAACGATAGGCTTTATAATTGATGATATTATTCATGTTTATGCAGGACAAGATAATATTCCGTATACAAGTGACGATGTGATTGTTTTGGAACCTAAGTATTGGGAAAGAATGTATATAGATGTTGATATTAGCGAAAACTAAACCTAACATCTTGGGGGTAAAGTGGTTAAATCAAGCATTCTGCCCCGCTCAAACTTTAGTGCTGGCAGATAGGAACGTAGCCCGCAATCCCCAACGCTTCATACACGCAAACCATTATGAATCAGCTAAAAAACGAACCAAAAATGACAAGAAATTAAAATAGTATTTTAACTAAATAAATTAATGTAAAACAATTTAAAAAAAAATTATCTATGGAAGAAAAAGTAATTTCGATGCCCCGCATTGGCGAAAATGCACCAGAATTTAAAGCAGTAACCACACAAGGAGAAATTAATTTCCCATCCGACTACAAAGGAAGTTGGGTAATCCTATTTAGTCATCCTGCTGACTTCACACCTGTTTGTACTTCAGAGTTTATGACCTTTGCCACAATGGAGCCAAAATTTAATGAAGCCAATTGTAAACTTGTAGGTCTTTCTGTTGATGGACTTTACAGTCATATTGCATGGTTAAGAACCATCAAAGAGAAGATTGAATACAAAGGAATGAAAAATGTAGAAGTAACATTTCCTTTGATTGAAGATATTACAATGGAGGTTGCTCAAAAATACGGAATGATGATGCCCGGAGAGAGCAATACAAAAGCGGTTCGCGCAGTGTTTGTAATTGACCCGAAAGGAATTATTAGAACGATTATTTATTACCCACTTAGCTTAGGACGTAATTTTGATGAGTTGTATCGTGTAGTGATTGCATTACAGGCAGCCGATGAGTTTAACGTTGCAACGCCGGCCGACTGGAGACCGGGTGACGAAGTGATTGTACCAACAGCAGGTTCTTGCGGTGTAGCAAAAGAAAGAATGGAAAGTAAAGACGAAAATACGAAATGCTATGACTGGTTCTTCTGCACTAAAAAGATTGATAAAGATACGATCTTAAAGAAAATCTTGAAAAAATAAAGCACGAAGGCATTACGAAGGCTATATGCAATAAGGTTTTAGTGGTAATTCAAGCATTCTGCCCCGCTCAAACTTTACTGCTGATGGATAGGATAATAGCCTGCAATCAAATTCTTGATTGCAGGCTATTATCCTATAACTGTATCTATCAATAAAATCCCCGCATAGTTTTTCGGTGCTACATTCCGCACCGAAAAATCCAAAAAATGCAACAAAAGAAATCAATTTTGAAATAAATTTGTAATTTTGCAATGTCAAACTTGAAAGGACTAATTATGTTAACATTGATTAAAATGGTCCGAAGAATGGGACGCACTATATAGTACTATCACTTTTTAGACCGATTAAAGCTATTTCTTAGTTAATGATTT
>DAOPZV010000179.1:0-7750 GCA_035353575.1 Prolixibacteraceae bacterium
TTACCAACTGGCCTTCTTTCTTGTCAAGCGAGATACCTTTTTGTTTATCAACTATTTCTATCATTCCTTTTTTGTCTGTCGGGTTGTGTGTTGGCAAAGTTCTATTTTTTAGGTGGGATATTTCTTGTTTTTCCCCAGGTGGGCAAAGCAAGCTCTTTTGCAAACTTTGGCTTGCGGATTGGCTTTGAGCGATTTGCAAATGTGCTTGCTTTACGCCCGGGTTCATATCAGTTAAACTTTCCTGTAATTTGTGAAATGTCAAATTTGCCGTCAATGTTTTGAATTTCGATTTTTCCGTTCAGAATATCGAAGAAAAAATCGCGAATATGGTCGAAAGTCAAAGTGGCGGGCTTTCCATCTTTTCCAATACCCATGTCGAAAGTTTTCAATAGTTGTGAGCCGAGCGAGGCGGCTGTCAGCAGGAAATGATTTTGAAACTTATCGGTATCCAACAAGTCGGCTGCCAACACTTTACCGATTACAGTGTAACTGCGCAACGTTTTCTGAATTTCCTCATTGGCGAGCGTAGTTTTAACCTCGTCGGTAGCAATATTCATCTCGATTTTGCCCGAATTTTGCGCCTGCGGAAATCCTTTGTAAAGTGCGCCCAAATCAGCCAAACTCAAATTGTAAAGTTTGGCATCGGCGGTAGCAATCATCGGCTCAATTGAAAACGCACTCGGCAAAAGCAAGGAAATACTGCCTTCTACCCGCACCGATGGCGTGTTGAACGTACCGACAACACTGTTTTTGAGGTCAATTTGCTGTGTGGCAAACACACCGCCAACCACTACACTGTTTTCCAACACGACCTCATCGGCATAAATACTGCCCGCCACAAAAGCGTTGTAAAGCGTTACACTCTTGGCGTTTATATCGGAATGGAAAACGAGTTTAACGTTTGCCGCCCGCGACACAATGCTGTTTGCAGAGCCAACGCTCTTTTTGAATGCAATATTGCCTTTTGCCTCGCTGTTGACATGAAGTTCCAATTGCGTGAAAACAGCACCTTGAATTTCGAGGTCGCCATTTTGGATTTCTAACTTGTGGGCATAAACCGGTCCTTCAACTACCGCATTGCCCTGCACTGTAATAGTGCGATTGAGTTCCGCAGCCTTTTCGGGCAAAATAGAGCCGCGCACCAGGTTGTCTTTCAATTGTATGTTGCTTTCGTTAAAACGAAGTTCTTTTAACTCTTTCATTGTTATATTATTTTTATGATTAAACTGATTTTATTGAACTGAAATTTAGCATTTTAACAATATTTTCCCGCACACGATTTGTGTGTGTATCGCCTGTGGAATAACGATTGCTGACTTCTGCGTTGAAATAACGCCCGATTTTTTCGGAATTGTCTTTGGAAACGTTGCCCCAAGTTTTTGCCTGAAAATCGGATATAATTTCATTTTCCTGCATTTTGGGCAAAAAATCGGATTGATACAGATTTTTACCAATTTGGCTTTTCTCGTTTTGCGTTTCGATAAAGCAGACGGGCGAATACTGCACGGCTTCTATACTTTCGTTCAAAACTGTTTGTTTGATTGTGTCGTTCAAATGTTTTTGTTTTAAGAGGAAAGTATTTGCTTTGCCGATAGTGTCCAATGCGCGTTTTTTTGTGATTGAAGCAGAAATTTTTGCCTGCAAATCGCCGCTTTCTGCACCAAAAACAGCAACAGTACTTGACAAACCACCTGCAATAGTGCGTCCTGCGTGGCTGTCGCTCTGATTTTTGAAAACAAACGCGGGCTTGTCCAATTCGTAAATACGGTTGGAAAGTTCGTTGTCTAAGTCCTCAAAAATTTTCAGGTAACGGCTCGAAATACGCTGATAGTCACCTTGCATCTGCGTTTGTTTTTCCACGCAACGTTTTGCCATTGAGTGCAGGTGTGCCAAATGGGAATCTAAACGGCTCGAAAGTTCTGCAATCTGCTGGCTGATTTCAGAGCGAATTGTTTTGAAAAAACCTTCTACAATGGTACTACCCACTTTCTTTGCGTTGCTGTCGATAGATACAATTTGTGCCGTTTCGGTAGCAACAACTGCGCCTGTGAGAACATTTACAGAATTGTTGCAATGCGCTACGCTATTGTCGAAAGGTGTGGTTTCTACATCAATATTTACCTGTACATCTTCGTAAGCCGTTCCGCTATATGGAACGGAACCACTATAAGGTTTTCCATCAACAGTACCGGAATAACTAACTCTACCTGAATATGGTACGGCTATTCTTTTGTTAAAGCTTCGTCTATAACTCATAACTATTCATTTTTAATGGTTTGATAATTATTAGTCATAAACAGCTTGTTAGCCATATCTTTTACCCGCTGCGAACTGCCAGAATTAGAAAGATATTTGCTGAACTCGCTTTTTACCTCCTTGTCGATTTCTTTTGACGGTTGCCACTCAATATTTTCAATATTGGAATTAACCGTATTTTTAATGGTCAATTGGGTTTGTTTGCTTAACTGAACGTTATTTAATTGAATATCAATGTTTTTGTTGTCAAATTTATCAAAATTACATTCGCTAATCACAATAGGGACAGATAGAGAGGTATTTTCGACAGTTGAACGTTCATCAAGCAAAATTTTGTCTGTCAGTTTCTTTTGCTCCGACATATCGGCGAGAAAGTTTGACATTGAGTTAATTACTTTCAAACCGCGAAATTTCACATTCGAGGCAATGATTTTTTGACTTGCCGCTAAGGATTCTAACTGCGAAACAGGGACGGTTGCCGTCAGGTATTTTGTACGGTTCGACACTTTTTCCACTTCCTTAACTGCAAAATTAATAGTTGGTTTATCCAACTCGAAAATTCGCTGTTTCAGGTTTTGATTCAGTCCGTTGAAAAGTTTCAGATAACGAGAGGAAATCATATTATAGTCGCGTTCCATTCTGCCGCGTATTGCCAAAAGTTGCTTTTTTTGTGCGTTGAGCTGCATTAAATGCGAATCGACATCGCTTTGCAGTTTGGCTATTTTCTGCGAAATTTGAGAACGGATAAGCGTGTAAAAGCCTTTATTTACGTTATCGCAAACGTGGTCGGCGGCTTTCTTTTCTGCCAAAACTACGGCAGTTTGCATTGCTACAACCGCAGTTGTAGTCCCCTTGATATGATTGGACACTGAATGAATTTCCTGTGCCATCGGGTTGGTATCTACTACGCAATCTATATATGCCATAATCTTAAATTTTTATTTCGTTATCATTATCAAATTCGCCCTGATTTTCAAGAATATCGTCGATTGCCTGCTCGCGATCGAATTCGTCTGCATCGTATTCCAAACCGAGTTCGTCAAGAATTTGCTGTAAAGACTCATCGTCCAAGTCGTTCAACTCATCTTTGGAATATTGATATTCTTCGGTTTCGTCATCCTCTTCTTGTTCTTCGTCTTCAGAAACTTCTTCCTCTTCTTCGTTGTCGTCTTCATCCTGTTCTTCGTCTTCAGAAAGTTCATCCTCTTGAATTTCGAAATCGTCTTCTGTAAGTTCTTCTTCGGAAATTACTGCCTGTTCTACAACAATTTCCTCATCTGCTTGCTCGTCCTCCGCCTCTTCGTTCAGGAGATTCCGACCTTCGTCGGAATAACCGTCGAATGGAGTTTCTTCTTCGCGTTCTTTCAGGTTTTCCAACGCATTTTTGGCAATAATCGGCAAATTGAGTGCGATATGCTCAAAAGTAATGTCTTCTACATTGGGCGTAGGTGGCAATTCCGAAGATTTAGCAAACAGCGGATTAACCAAAGCCAAAGGCTTACGGCGGTCGTTGAGGTCACGTACTTCATCGGCGGCAACTGCCACTTCATTGGAATACCCATCGCGAAGTTTTGCATCGTAATATTCGATATGTCCAAATTTATCGGCTTTCTGGTCAATATCTTCTTTGAGACGTTCCATATAATCTTCAAAATCCGATTGAGTCCGCTTAAATTCGTTTGACTGCATTTCGAATGCAATTAATGTTTCGGCAGCATTATCAACCACATCAACAACGGTGCTGTCAAGGTTACCCTCCGACTGTACCATAGTATCTTCGGTGCGTTGCAACGAAACCAAGGTATTATAGGCAGCCACATATTCCTGCAAACTTTTTCCCATATCTCGAATAATATCAGCGGCTTCGGCACGGTTGCGACCATAAAAATCTTCGCAGTTTTCGTGCCAACGATTCAGATACTCAATTTTTTGGTCTTTGATATGATTGTAAATTTTAAGGCGTTCAATGCGGTTTTCAGCCATAAGATTTTGAACAACAGGTGTAACGATTTCCTCGTAAATCTGGTGTACGCCAAAAGGCAAATTGGTTGTGCTGCCATCTTCCGCCGTCCACATTCCCGAAACGAGATTATATTTTACCCGCGAACTCTGTTTGAGTTGGAAAGGCTCGTATCCCTGCACCGATTCGGTATAATCGAACTTCTCGTTGCGGATACGTTCGATTTCTTCGTGCTCCAAAAGCGGAGAATAGTGATTGTAAGGCGATTTGAGAATTTGATACAAAACTTTGTTCGATTCAAAAATTATTTTATCGGTAGAAGCTACCTTCAAGGCAGAAATTGCTTGTACAGAATTTGCCATTGTGATCATTAGCCCCTTCAAAACGTCCTCAAACTGTTGTGTTTTGTTCGACAATGAATCTTTTAACCTATTAAGTTCCTGAAATTTATTTACACTACCCGCATATTTCTCCTTGTTGAAAACAGGAATAACCGGTGCGTTTTCAGGAATTTCCGTAGTCGCAAATTCATTTAGAAATTGTAGATATTCGCATTTATCGGCAACTAATGGTAACGATACCGAAGTGGTATCCAAGTCGTCCATACAGTAAGAAATGGTTCGCAGAGAGCGTTCCAATTTGCCGAAATAATCGTGCTGATTGATTTCTTGAATAGAAGTAGAATACTCATCTGTTTCAATGGTTTCCGTGTCTTGCGAGGTTTCCACAATCGGAGCTTCCGACGACAAATTTTCAAGGTCAGCGATTGTTTCAATGAGCAAATCGTTTTGCCGCGAAAGTTGCAATGTAATTTCCGACTCATTAACCTTGCCTGTGTAATCGACAATGAAACTTTTGTCTTCGTACTTGATTTGGTCGGCAATGGGAACATAAGCCACGCCCAACTTGCTCACTTTGTAGTCGCGGAAAATCTCGCTGTGCTGCTTTTTAAATTCGGCAATGCGCGTGTCTTTGTCCGCAATCTGTTTTCCCAACCCGCTCTTTTTTATGAAATACACAAAGAACAGAATGATTGTGAGAAACCAAACCCACAACTTGGAAATTTCTGTCTGCAACGCCGTTTTTTCTTCTTCGAGAACGGCAATTTGCTTTTCAATTCGTTCCTCTTCGGCAACGATTTTTTCAGCCGCCTGGCTGTAATAGTTGAACAATATCTTCGCCTGGTCTTGATAGACATTGTTCGATTCTGGAAAAATTTTACCTGTCATGATTTTTATGATTTTAGATTTAGTTTGAATAAATACTCTTTCTGATTTGATAAATTCTTTCTGCTTTTTTAAGATTGCTACCGATTGCCTCCTCGTTCATCGAATAATTGGAAATTGCAAACGCAATATCGTTGATAACACGAATAAATTGCTGTTCCAAACCATGCGCCTCTGCATTTTCGGTTGGTGAAATAAACCGCAAGCTGTCTTCAAGTGTATTTATTTTGCGAATAAAATATTCGGGCAAGTTCGGCAAATCGTTCATTTTGTCTTTCAAATCGCGTATTGCCGTTTTCATTTCATTAATACCGTTACGGTTAAATGTTTCCTGCTGATACACTTCCTGAACTTTGTCGCCCGAATGAAGTGAAGCAACAAGCCCCAAAATCAAGAAGAAAAGCAAAACGCAATGAATAATTATTTGCAGGGCAAACGACCATTCACAAGCAAGATTTCCAACAAGCATTACGGCAATAGCCGCAATAGCGTAAAGCCATGTAAAAAGCCAACGCACGCCAAGCGAGCCAACTTTTTTACCCTGTTTGTCGTTCAAATTAATCCACGGAACAAGAATGTCGAGAAAAAACAGTCCGTAAATGACAGACGAAACCACGATATTCAGCACGAGAACATCAGGTGCCAGGCTGCCGCGAAACAGTATAAATGCAGCAATAATAATTGCCTCTCCGCCAAGCAGCACAATAAATGATACTATTTTCTTTGTGTCCATAATTCGTAATTTTTAATTCGTAATTATCTCTTGTTTCCGCATTTTGGGCAAAATTTCACACTCGGAGGTAATGTTGTTCCGCAACGGCTGCAACTGTCACCGGAAGAAACCTGTTTTCCGCAGTTTCCGCAGAAAGTTGCTCCCGCCATCATTGGCGCGTTACAATGCAGACAGTTTCCGCCACCCGATTGCAACGGTGTTCCGCAACTTACGCAACGTTTGGCGTTTTTATCATTGTCCGTTCCGCATTTGGGGCAAGGGTTGTATTCATCGCCACAATGAGGACAAAAACGGGTTGTACTGGGGAACTTTTTGGCGCAGTTGGAACAATACACCATTTTAACCTGTTGTTGCGGCTCTTGATTAAAATTGCCGCCTTGCTGATTATTCCCGCCAAAATTAGGCTGATTGAATTGCGGGTTCATCATTCCACTACCAACAGCGCCGCCGCCCATTCCTCCCATCATATTCATTGCCATCAAGCCGCCTATCAGTCCGCCGTTGCCGTTGCCGAAACCATCTACGGCATTGTTGGCGGTATTGAACATCTGTTCCTGCTGCCAAGTGTGCCCTGTAATTGACATCGACGCTTGCGTTGCAATGGCTTCCGCTACCTTTCTGCCTTCTTCTGTGGATTTATCAATATCAATCGTTGTAATATTAAATTGCAACAATTCCAAACCCAAGTTGTCCCAAAATGGATTTAGAACACCTTTTAAATATTCAGATAATTCGTCTAAATAAGCAGATAAATACTTAAAACCGACATGGTGTTTAATCACATATTGCGCAATTTGCGACTTGGTTTTTGTTGAAAATTCACCGAAAAACTGATTTGTCAAATCGTCCTGCGTAAATTCTGTTTTTGTTCCGACAGATTTTATCAGGAATTTTTCCGCATCATTCACTTTCAACCCGTAGCGACCGCCTGCGACAAGCGGCAGTTGCGTGTTGTAATCCGGGTCGTGAATCGGCATTTTGCTTACCGCCCAATCAATGCTGAACGTTTGAATTTTGTTTACAAACCACACCTCCGCCGTAAACGGATTTTTCCCACCGAAAGGGATTCCGAACAGCGATCGCAAAATCGGCAAGTTTTCGGTGTTTAAGGTGTGTTTCCCCGGACCGAATTTACCTACAACCTGCCCTTTTGAGAACAATACCGCTTCTTGTGATTCCTGCACAACGAGTTGCGTGTAGGTACTCAAATTAGTTTCGGGGAAACGCCAAGCGTAAATGGTTTTAGTCCCCTGCGGCGACCATCTGACTAAATCAATTATTGCCATAACTTTTTGATTTTAAAGTTTTTATTTGTAAATTTATTCTTTTCGTGCAAAGGGAAAAATGGCTCTTTGACTTTTGCGAAACGTTGACTTGTGTGTTGGGCAAAAGGTAATGTGCCATTTTTGTGGTGGATTCTAAAAACAAAAAATGCAGGTCGGCAAAAAATAAAACTTTATCGGGTCGGCTGGTGTGGTCGGCAGTCATTCCGATTGGTCTTTCTTTTCTGTATTCGTATGTCGTCTTGTCAATTTTCATGTCGCTGTCTTTTTTCCTTAGGCTTGTTGGTAACGT
>DAOPZV010000180.1:0-5610 GCA_035353575.1 Prolixibacteraceae bacterium
CTGGTATTCGCCGGGAGTGAGGCCGGTCTGGCGTTTAAACATCCGGTTGAAATTCGAAAGGTTGTTGAACCCGCATTCGAAACACACCTGAGAAATCGACAAGTGGTTTTCGACCAACAGCTTGCAGGCATATCCAATCCGCATTTCGTTCACAAAATAGATAAATCCTTTGCCGGTTTTTTCCTTGAAATAGCGGCAAAAGGCAACGGTGGTCATTCCAATTTTCGAGGCAACTTCTTCCTGAGTAATTTTCCGCTGGTAATGCGTATTTATGAAATGCATGATTTTGTCCAGCCGACTGTTGAGTTCGCGGTGTTCTTCAAGTATATAGCCTTTACTCGCCAGCAACCGGTAGTTTTCGGTCCGGGCCATAAAATCCATGATTTTTATGAAATAAAGCATGCGTTCCAATCCATTTAGTTTCAGGAGTCGCTTTAGTTTTTTCCCAATTTTTTCGCTGGCCGGTTTTGTAAAATGAATGCCGTTTTGCGCCCGTTTCAATAGTTCGTTGATGTGGTGAAATTCGGGATATGTGGCAATTTCTTCCCTGAAAAAGTCCTTATTGAACTGCACCACAATGGCATTCACGTATTTCGAATTGTCTTCGCCTTCGGGCTGATGGCTTTTCCAGAAATGAGGCAGGTTGCTACCCATCATGGTAATGTCGCCGTCGGAAAAGGGCTCCACACTGTCGGCAACAAAGCGTTTTCCCGAACTTTTGATCACATAAACAATCTCAAATTCCTTATGAAAATGCCACGGATAGGTAAAGTGCTGAAACTCGTCCCACTTGACTTTCAGCATTGTGCGTGGTGGAAAACTCACCTGTTCGTGCATGATCTTCATAAGCAGCCAATTTTATTGCCGATAAAAATAGTATAAATGCTTGTTAAAATAGTACTGGCCGCGATGTCGTGAAACAGGTATTTTTGAATTGATTGCTAGCAGCTCGCAACTAGCTACTGGCAAAGAGAACAAATCTTGAAATTTCCTGATACGGACAAAACTAAAACAATATGACTAACGAACAGTGGAAAATATTGGTTGATGTAATTGAACGCAAACACCAGGGCCCAGCTCCTGTGGGTTTTATTATCGATAGTCCCTGGCTGCCGGGCTGGGCGGGCATTTCAACCCTCGATTATTATGCCAGCGGCAAGCAGTGGTTCGAAACCAATAAAAAAGCGATTGACACTTTCCCCGGGAATATTTTTCTTCCCGGATTCTGGTCGGAATATGGCATGTGCAGCGAACCATCGGCGTTTGGCGCCAAGCAGGTATGGTACGAAAGCAACCTGCCTCATGCCGACAAAATTATCCATTCCATAGAAGATATTGCTAACATCATCAAACCCAACCCAAAACTCGACGGGTTGCTGCCGTTCATCATTCAGCGCCTAAAAGAATTTGAGCCTGCCATTCACGAAATAGGTCACGAAATTAAGTTTGCCATAGCCCGGGGACCACTAAATATTGCATCGTTCCTGATGGGGACCACCGAATTTATGATGGCCATCATGATGAATCCTGAAGAAACGCATCAACTTCTGAAAGTCATATCCGAATTTACAATCGATTGGTTACGTTATCAAAAGGAGCAATTTCCATCAATCGAAGGCATCCTGGTTCTGGACGACATTGTGGGTTTTGTGGGCGAAGATGAATGCCGCGAATTTGTAGTTCCTTACCTGAAGCCTATTTTTGCAGCTTTCGAAACCCAAGTTCGCTTCTTCCACAACGATGCGCATGGTTTGGTAAGCACCCCTTTCCTGAAAGAAATTGGCGTAAACCTGTTCAATTTCAGCTTCGAACACTCCATTAACGAAATTCGCGAACTGGCCGGATCAGAAGTGGCGCTTTTGGGCAATCTGCCTCCGCGCGATGTTTTAATGTCGGCCACTCCGGAAGTGATAAAAGCCGAAACCATAAAAATGTGGAGCGAAGTTGAAGATAAAAAAGCCATTATATGGTCGTGTGGCGGCGGAGTTCCGCAAAATGTTCCTACCGAAAACATGCAGGCGTTTATCGAAACCATCAGGGAATTGGAAAGAAGCCTCCCCTAACCCCTCCGAAGGAGGGGATTTCTAACTTGGAACTTGGATATTCGTTATTGGATATTGTAACTTTTGAAATTAAAAAATGAAGATATTATCAATCATTACGGCTATTTTGTTTTCATTGCATGTTGGCGCCCAGGATTTGCTGAAATTTGATGTTTTGGCCGGAACTATCGACAGGCAGGATTGCCCAATGAGTTTATCAATCGACCAAATCAACTACAATTCCGATTCCTTGAAACTGGCGCTTTTCGAAATTTCAGGAAAAACTGAAACTGCCGTACCTTGTCAGCTGGAAACCGGTTCAGGAGCAAAACTCTGGTTTATCCTGAACGGAACCACGCCTAAAAATACCAAACGGACGTTTGTGCTGCGAAAAGTGGCCAATCCACAGGTATTTTCTACTGAAATTAAAGAAGGTGTAAAAGATGGCGCTCTGAATTTGTCGAAGGCAGGTAAACCCATTTTGAGCTATCAAATCGAAACAGTGAATCCACCCAAAGGAGTAAGTCCTCTTTTCAAGCGTTCGGCATTTATTCATCCGCTCTATTCTCCTGAAGGTGAAGTGCTGACCCGTATTCAGGCGCCCGATCATTACCATCATTATGGACTTTGGAATCCGTGGACCTTGACTTTTATTGGCAAGCGCGAAGTCGATTTCTGGAACCTGATGAAAGGTGAAGGAACCGTGCGATTTGCCGGAATGCTTTCACAAACTGAAGGACCAGTTTATACCGGATTTAAGTCACATCAGGAGCACGTTGACTTTGGTGCCAAAGGAGCTGATGCAGTGGCTATGAACGAACTTTTTGATGTTCGCGTTTGGAATGTTGCCAATCAGCGCTACCTGTTCGATTACATGAGCACGCTCAATACACCGCTCGATTCAGGAATTTTGCTGGCGGCTTACCGCTATGGCGGCGGAATCGGCTTCAGGGCAACCAAAAAATGGAATAAAAATAACAGCTCGGTATTAACTTCTGAAGGTCGCGACCGTAAAACTGCCGACGGCTTCAATGCCCGTTGGGTGATTATTGAGGGCGAATCGGTTGCAAAGGAAGGTCATTCAGGCATATTGTTCCTGAGTTATCCGGCCAACCGGATGCATCCCGAGGCGATGCGTGTTTGGCCCGAAGATTCGAACGGACGCGGTGACGTGTATTTTGAGTTTTGCCCAATCAGGCATAAAGACTGGAAACTTGAAAAGGGAAACGACTATACGTTGAAATACCGGTTAGTGGTTTTCGATGGAAAAATGACTCCGGAAGAAGCCGAAAACTACTGGCAGGCATTTGCCAACTCGCCCAAAATTGTAGTCGATAATGGAATAACTAAGAGATGACCAACAATAACTTAAAAACTAAACCATGTGTAAAAAAGTAGTTCTTGTGATTTCAATCATTCTTTCGTTTTGCACAACAAAAGCGCAACTGAAAGAATTTGCCCTGACTGATGAGTGGGTTCAGAAAATTGAGAAACTGGCTCCGGCAAAGCCCGAAGTTCAGCCTAAAAAGCATCACAAAGTGCTGGTGTTTGACTTATTCACCGGATTCGATCATTGGGTAGTGCCGCATACCGATGCTGTTATGAGAGTTTTGGCTGAAAAAACCGGCGCTTTCGAAGTGGAAATCAGCAAAGACATTTACAAATTCGAGAAAAAGAGCCTGAAAAACTACGACGCCGTGGTTTTGAACAACAATTGTTCGGTTGGTCCGCGGCGCGATTTGCTGCTCGATGTGTTGGATAAAGATGCCAGCTTAACCGACGACCAGCGCAAAAAGAAAGCGGCCGAACTGGAATCAAACCTGATTGAATTTGTGAAAAAAGGCGGCGGATTGATGGTTGTTCACGGCGCTATTGTGATGCAAAACAACTCGATGGCTTTTAGCGAAATGGTCGGCGGAAGTTTCGATTATCATCCGGTTCAGCAGGAAATTACATTGGAGCTATTTGATGCCAATCACCCGCTGGTAAAAGCCTTTGGAGGAAAATCGTTCGTGCATACCGACGAACCTTATTTGTTCAACAAAGCGTACAGTCGGAAAAATTTCAGGCCATTGCTGTTCATGGACACCTCTAAATTGATCAAAAAAACCAAAGAGATCGACGAAAAAATCAAGTATGTCTCATGGATTAAGAAATTCGGGAAGGGGCGTGTTTTCTACGTTTCACCATCACACAATGCGCAAAGTTTTGAAGATGGCCGGCTCCTGAAGTTCTACCTCGATGGTGCTCAGTATGTGTTGGGCGATTTGAAATGTGATGACTCACCAGCTAAACTTTAAACCTAATCAATAAACAACAACCAATGGAAAGAAGAAAATTTTTACAAACCACGATGCTTGGAACAGCAGCTGCTGTAGTAACACCAACCATCGTTCCTGCTTCGGTAATGGGAAAAAACGCACCGAGCAATAAAATTAATATTGGTCAGATTGGCTGTGGACGCATTGCCCAAAGCCACGATATGCCCGGAACGCTTCAGCACGATGTAGCCCGAATGATTGCAGTTTGCGATCTGGATACGAATCGTTTGGCTGACGGTAAAAAACTGGTTGACGATTATTACAAGAAGAAAACTGGTCAGGATAACTACGTGAATGCCCGCATGTACGACGATTTTCGTGAGATGCTCCTGAATAAAGATATTGATGCGGTAGTTATCAGTACACCCGACCATTGGCACGCGCAACCAGTTGTTGAGGCTGCTTTGGCAGGGAAACATGTGTATGTGCAAAAGCCAACTTCGCTTACCGTGACCGAAGGCCGCACCATGGCCAACATTGTGAAGGAAAAAGGAATCGTATTGCAGGTTGGAACACAACAGCGTTCAATGCCTCAATTCCGCATTGCTGCAGAGTTGGTTCGCAATGGCCGGATTGGCCGTTTACATACCGTGAAAATTGGTTTGCCAGGCGATCCATCAGGGCCGGAAGCCGCCGAAATGCCTGTTCCAAAAGGATTCAACTACGACATGTGGCTGGGCGAAACGCCTTTTGTGCCTTATACCGAAATTGGTGTCCATCCGCAAAAAGGATACGATCGCCCGGGCTGGTTGCGCCGCGAGCAGTTTGGCGCAGGTATGATTACCGGTTGGGGACAGCACCATTACGATTCGGCGGCCTGGGGAATGAACACCGAATACACCGGCCCAATTTCCATTCAGGCGGTAGCCGAATTTCCGAAATCAGGACTTTGGGATGTTCACGGCGATTTCATGGCCAAAGCCGAATATGCCAATGGTATAACCATGTACACCAGCGGTGGTTACCCGAATGGAATCCGCTACGAAGGAACCGAAGGATGGATTTTTGTTTCGCGTGGCGATTATGTGGCTTCAACCAGCGATCCGATTGCTAAAGCCAAAAGCGCCAAGGCCCTGGATGCCAGCGATCCGAAAATTCTGGATTCGGTGATTGGAGAAAGCGAAATTCACCTGTATAAAAGTGACGAGCAACACGGCAACTGGCTTGAATGTATTCAAACGAAGAAGGAACCGATTTCGCCCGCTGAAATTGGGCATCGCGCCTGCACCATTTGTTTGATTACCCAT
>DAOPZV010000180.1:5710-7748 GCA_035353575.1 Prolixibacteraceae bacterium
ATCAACCTGCGCGATTATTACAGCCGTCAGATATACAATGCATTCACTCCCGGACATGCCAATTCGCTCCCAATGCCCGAGGATTTGCTCGATTCGAATTACCAGTTTACCTGTGAGTTTGGCGGCTTGTTCAAAACGCTGTTGCTGATGCCAGAAACCATCTGGTTTCAGTACACCGAAGAACAGAAAAATGAAATGGTGGTCACTATTTCGAAATGGGCGCACCACCGCACCACGCAAAACAACTGGCGTATCTTTAACATCATCGCCCTTTCGTTCCTGAAAAAGTATGGATATGAAATTGACGATGATTTGCTGAAAAGTCACCTGATGTGGGTAGTGTCGTACCAATCGGGAAATGGATGGTATCTCGAGCAAACATACAATTACTATTCAATCAGTTTGTTCATCGTTTATACCACCATCTGGAACCGAACTTTTGGCGACGAATATTATCCTGAAATAGCTGAAATTATTGAGAAATCGGCTCAGAAATTAATGGAGTCGCTCACCAGTTTCTTCGGAAGAGACGGGTACATCAACATGTGGTCGCGCAGTATTTGTTACCGCACGTGGGTTTCAGGAGCGTTCCCGGTTGCATTCATGTTAAAAGATAAAAATCTGCTGGATGCTGGTTGGGCACGGAGACTTTGCTCCGGTTCGTTACTTCAGTTTGTAACGCGCGAGGAATTCTATTGCAACGATATTCCAAGTTTGGGTTTTTATGGACAAAAGGAATACATGGTGCAAAACTACAGTTGTGCCGGAAGTCCGTTCCTGATGTTTTTGCCGTTTATTTGCCTGGCTTTGCCCGACGATTCGCCATTCTGGACAGCCCGTGAAAACGACGGAATGTGGGAAAAACTAGGCGATCAATCAAATAAAGTCATTCTCGAAAATCCCGGATTGATGTTGGTGAATCATGGATTAACCGGTACTTCCGAAATTATTCCGGGGAAAGTGTATTACGACGACCCGAATTATTCGAAACTGGCGTACAACACGCATTTCCCGTGGGAAGACCACAATCCGCAGGGCGGAACTTCAATGGAATACAGCTACCGCAGCCAGGACCCGCGCGACGTGCGTGGTGATGATGTAAATTTTTACCTCACCGGGAAAACCGTGGAAAACGATTCGGAAAAGAACCGCTCGTTCACCATTTCGCAAAGCATGTTTTTCAATGGCGTTCGCGACAATGTACTTTATCGGCAGGCTATTATGCGTCGTCCGCCAAACAACGGGGTAGGCTACATTATCGACCTGGCTGAGATTACGATTCCGGGTGGCGTGATCCGTGTAGATCGTTCGCGTCTGGCATTTGAATACGAATTAACACTCGGGCATTTCGGGTTGCCACACCTGAATGGTGAAAAAGCAGTTGTCAATCAGTTTGATGAAGGCAATAAAAAGGTAATAACAGCCTCCATTCCGGGACGTCGAATTGCGCTGATCACATACAACGGATGGGATAAGCTCGATACTTTGGTGCATACAGATCGCAATGCCGAAGCCGATGAAAGCACCGTGATTTATGCACACAAAAAACGCATGGATAAAAATCCGGCGATGGAGCTGATGATTAGCGTGATGTTGCACCGCATGGATAACGAGGAATGGACTGCTGAAGAATTGTCGCCGATTAAGGACATCAAAATCGCGGATGTTACTTCGCAGTATTCAACACTTGGAGCAACGATTACCCTGGCAAACGGAGAGGTTTACAACATCGATTTTAAAGATATTGACGGGCACCGGTCGTGCTAGGTTCAGGTTTATAAATAAAGCCAATGCCGAAAAGACTGTTTTCTTTGGCAGAATGTTTTAATTTTGCTGGCAATAAACCAGAAAATCTATAAATCAGACCCCATGAATAAAAACGTAATCTCAGTGTTAGCTATGGCAGCACTTCTTTCTGCTTGCGGCGGAGGCGGACAAAAACCAGCCGAAAAACAACAATCAGCAGCCAAATTTACCGGCGCTAAAGGCGAGGTAAAACTCATGACCCTTGATCCGGGCCACTTTCATGCTGCTTTGA
>DAOPZV010000181.1:0-7517 GCA_035353575.1 Prolixibacteraceae bacterium
TTGGGTTCGAGTTGATCGCGGTCAACGAATTGTCCGCCAAAGTCGCCATAAATAGCGTGCAGATTCAAGCGGTGAGAACCCGGAATTAACGACGCGGCTTTCACAATATCCGCACGAAGCTCTTCGATGTTGCGAGCCTTGCCAGGATAGTTTCCGGTAGCCTGAATGCCGCCGCTTAGGGTTGCATCCGGCGATTCGAATCCGGTAACATCGTCGGCTTGCCAGCAATGCAGTGACAAGGAGATCTTTTGCAATTTTGCTAATACTTCGTCGGTATTTACACCAACGGCTGCATAACGTTCTTTGGCCAATTCGTAGGCGCTCAAAACTGTTTCTTTTTTAACCATAGTATTTATTTGTTGTTTTATTTTTTATTCTGATTTACTGAATCATGCGAAGGAATTTCTGATAAGCAGCTTCCCATTCACTGCTGTTTTTGGGTTCAAATTCCTCCAAATGAACGGATTCGCGAATAATTTGGCGCATTTCGGCATGTGAATCAACACAGCCCGCTGCTTTGGCCTGAATCATGATATTTCCGATTGCGGTGGCTTCCGAAGGACCTGCAACTACGGGTATTCCAAGTGCATTGGCTGTCCATTGGTTGAGCAACGGATTTTTCGAACCTCCGCCAATTACATGAAGCTTTTCGATGGGGAACGGGGCCAGACCTTTGATTTTGCCCAATACATATTTGTATTTCAACGAAAGGCTTTCGAAAATGCAACGAACAAATTCGGCATGACTCGATGGTGCAGGTTGTCCGGTTGCCGCACAATATTCGCAAATGGCTTTGGTCATGCACACCGGGTTAGCAAACGAAGCATGATCCGGATCAATCAGCGATTGGAAAGCCGGAGCCGACTCGGCCATCTTCACGAGTTTTTCGTAAGCGTATGTAATTCCTTCTTTCTTCCATTCTTTCAGGCATTGTTCGAGTAACCACATGCCCGTAATGTTTTTCAGGAAACGGGTGGTGCCTTCAATTCCTCCTTCGTTGGTGAAATTCAGCGCGAACGTTTCGTCGTTGATGATGGCATCTTTTACTTCGATCCCCATCAGCGACCAGGTTCCTGAACTCAGGTAGGCAAAATTTTCATTTTCGGCAGGAACTGCAGCCACCGCACAACCAGTATCGTGTCCGGCAACAGCAATTACCGGGATTTTTCCCAGTTCCGATTCTTCGGCAAGATCATCAGTCAGCGTTCCTACAACATGGCCCGGCATAACAATCGGTCCAAGAATCGAGGGCGAAACACCGGCTGCTTCGAGCAACTGCGACTCGAATTGCTTGGTTTTCGGATTCAGTATTTGTGAGGTGGACGCGATAGTATATTCAACTACTTTATTGCCGGTAAGCAAATACGAAAGCGCATCGGGCATAAACAACATTTCGGACGCCGCTTCGAGCAACGAGCTGTCGTTTTGCTTCAGGGCAAACAACTGGTAAAGGCTGTTGAAATTCATCACCTGGATTCCTGTGAGACCATATACTTTCTCACGCGAAACAATTTCGAAGAATTTCTCAGGCATTCCCTGCGTATGCGGATCGCGATAAGCGTAAGGGGCACCCAGAATTGTTCCGTCTTTGGCAATCAGGGCAAAGTCGACGCCCCAGGTATCAATACCTATCGACGAGATTTCAATGCCCTCCTCTTTTACTGCTGCTAACGCGGCTTTGAAATGTTCGAATAAGGAATAAATGTTCCAGTGAAAGTGTTTACCAATCTGCAGCATCTGGTTCGGGAAACGGGTCAGCTCTTTCATTTGAAGCCGTCCTTGCTCTATGGTTCCCAATATCGATCGGCCGCTGGTGGCACCCAAGTCGAATGCCAGAAACGATTTATTTTCCATTTCTTTTCTTGCAGTTTAAGTTTATTTATCTTTTATGACTTTATTCTCTAATTTTGCAAATGTAAAGTTAACCGCCAAGTAATGTTTTTCAATATTTGAAATGATTCTTGATTTACACAAAATGACACAAAGAGAGATGTTATATAATAGGTTTGCCTGAAGATGTGGAAATTTGGGGATTTGGAAATGTTGAAATGTTGAAGAATGGTTGGATGGTTATATTGCTAAATTGTTGGAAGGAGTATCCAATGTAACAATTCAACAATTTGGCAATTTACCAGTTTTCCAACTTTAGGCACTCCGAACTTTAAAAACCTGAGGCTTTACTATTATGGCAAACGAATCATTTGTAAAGTACATTCATGCTGGCCCACTTGATAAAGAATGGGGATTGTTTCTAACCGGTGCGGGATATGTACAAATTCCACCCGCGATTGTTTATCCGCCCAACGTGCATCCAAGCGGGTATTTTTTCACCTGGGAAAAAGGGCGAATTCTTCAGGAATATCAGATCAATTACATTACCGAAGGTTCCGGAGTTTTTGAAACGGCCGATGGTAAATTTCCAGTTGTACCGGGGTCAATCCTAATCGTTCGGCCGGGAGTTTGGCACCGCTACAAACCCGACGCAGCCACCGGATGGAACGAACACTACATCGGGTTCAACGGCGAGTTTTGCAGCAAGCTATTCAACGAAGGATTCTTTCAGCAAAATAAACCGGTTGTGTATGTTGGTTTTCAGGAGAGTCTGCTGAAAATTTTTCTTGAAGTGATACAACTTGTGAAAGACGAAAAAACTGGTCACCAGCAGGTTTGCGCGGCCAATACGATTCTGGCGCTCAGCAAAATTTTATCGGTAGTTCGCAACCAGGAATTTGCCGGGAAAAGCATTGAACAAACCATTCGCAAAGCATGCATGTATTTCAGGGAAAACCTGAACACAAATGTAAACATAGAACAACTTGCTCAGGATCTAAACGTTGGTTATTCGTATTTCAGGCAAATGTTCAGGAAATATACCGGAATTTCGCCAACACAATACCATTTGTCTCTCCGGATACAAAAAGCCAAAGATTTGCTGGTTTCAACTGATCAAAGCTTCAAAGAAATTGCAATCGACCTCGGGTTTGAGTCGTATTTTTACTTTTCGCGAATTTTCAAAGACAAAACAGGTAAAAGTCCGATGGAATTCAGAAAAGAAAGGCAACAAATATAAGCTTGCACCCAATCTGCTTCGAAGGTATTTCAAGAATCAGAAATAGTAGATGCTCTTCTGGTCGCGTTTTTCCTTATACTCGCCTTTACGAACAACTTTCACGATCGAGCGACGGTTTACCTCATGCTGTTCTTCAGTACATTCAACACCGTTTGCACACTTGTTCAACAAACGGGTTTCTCCATAGCCATGATACAACAAACGGTTCGGATCTATTCCTTTCGACACCACATAATCGTATGCAGCTTTTGCCCTTTTCTTCGACAAAAGCATGTTGTATTCGTCGCTTCCACGTGAGTCGGTATGCGATTCAATTCTGATCTCTAAATCAGGATATTCCTTTAACAATCCGATGAGCTTGTCGAGCGTTTTGGCGGCATCAGATTTTACATCAAATTTATCCAGATCGTAATTAATGTAATCAAGCTCAATAATCTGAAGCGCTTCGCCATCCTCAACTTCCATACTTTTTGGGGCTGGTGAGTTGTCGAGTTCATCAATTTTCTGCTCAAGGAATATTTCAGAGTAGGCTTCGTCGTTCGGTCGTAAATTCGATGTTCCGATCACCATTTCATTGTCGTTGTAATTAGTCCGCGACACCTTAACCGTATATTTCTGTCCTTTGCCCACCTCAAACTCAAACTGCCCGTCGATGCGTGTAACGCTTGATGCAACTACTGTGCCCGCTTCGTTTACCACGTTTACTTTTGTATCGGCTAGAATATCTTTTGTATCGCGATCCCGGATCACGCCACGAATAATTACCGGAATGTGCTTTATTTTCAGGAAATACAAATCATCATCGCCTTTTCCCCCCGGCCGGTTTGAGGTGAAATATCCTTTGATCCCTGTTGAATCGAGCGCCAGTCCAAAATCATCACGAGGCGAATTAACGGCATATCCCATGTTCTCGATGCTATTAAACACTCCCCGTTCAGGAACTGAAAAGAAAATATCGAGACCGCCCAAACCACCATGTCCATCGCTGGCAAAATACAGAACCCCGTCGTTACTTATAAATGGGAAAAATTCGTTCCCTTCAGTATTAATTTTTGGCCCGAGGTTTATTGGCTTGCTCCATTGCCCGTTGGAGAACACGCTGAAATAGATATCCGATTTGCCGTAGCCGCCCGGCATGTCCGACGCGAAATACAACACTTTCCCTTCCATATCAATTGAAGGGTGACCTGCGGAATACTCGTTACTATTAAACTGGAATGGGCCTGAAAGTTTCCAATCGCCTGCTTCCAGTTTTCCAATAAAAATTTTCAGGTTTACTACACCCTCTTTACTTTGAGAAGTCTTTCCTTTGTTGAAGTTGTTTCGCGTAAAATAAATAATATTGTTCTTTTGGTCGATTGAAACCGGGCCGTCGTGGTATGCCGTTTTAAGTTTCGGAGCAAATGATTCAACTCCGGATAAATCTCCGGAAGCTCCTATTTTTGCAGAATACATTTTCAAGTAAGGCAATTCGTTCCATTTGTAGGTTGTGGACTTGCCACCCATTGAAGTTGACGAAAAGACCAACCTATCTTTATAAAATGCGGGCCCCATATCAGAACCAGGTGTATTTACCGCAGCATTTAGTATTTCGTATTTGGTAGAATCGCGCATCAGGAACTTGATATACTCCAACAAAGATACCTGAAGGTTCACCCTGCCATCTTCAGGTCTGAGTTCAGAATATTCTTTAAGTCGCTGCTCTGCAAGCAAATATTTGCCATTGCTCTTCAATGCCTGTGAATAATTAAACAAATCCTCGGGCTGAGCAACTTTTCGGTCGATTAGTTTCTTCAACCAGTGTTCTACCTGCTCTGTATTTCCGATATTTCGATTCGCTTCAGCCAAACGCTTAACCACATAGTTATCGGCAGTATCTTTTTGGTAGGCATATTCATACAAACCTATGGCTTCGACAAAAGCAAAGTCTTCAAAACTTTTGTCCGCAAGCTTAGTGGTAAGCTTCTGACCAAAGCCAGGCCCGGGGAATAGTAGGGTGAAAAAAAGCCCGAACAGGAATATTACAGAAAGTTTTGCCATCAACTACATTCTATAATTATTAAGACCTTTTCGGCAAATTATTCAGGAAAAAAGAAAGACGTTTTTTCCTGAAATGCTATTACTAAAAATACCTTGGCGACCTCACCTTTCCGGTTCCGAAATCAAAGTCGAAAATAACCATGATCTCGTGTGTTCCTTTGTTGTACGCACCCAATTTATTGACAGGTAGGTCGTAAGAGTATCCTATTTTCAACTGATTTGTAGCCTGCATTTGGACTAATCCTCCAAATGAATCGCCAACACGATACATCGCACCCAACCAAAGCCTGTCGTAAAATAAAAAAGTCCCGGTCATATCAAGTGATACAGGAGCATTCTTAACATATTTGGTTAAGATGGATGGCTTAAATTTAACAATTCTATTTATATCAAAAACATAACCAGCCATAAAAAAAACGTGCATCTCTTCCCTGCTGATACTCTGAGTAGATACAGCATTTTTGTTAATTTTATTTTCGATAAGTTTCGGTACTGAAAGCCCCAGATAATACTTTGGAGTATAATAAAAAGCTCCGACTCCAACGTTGGGCAGGAATTTTCGGTTAATATCGTTGGCAAAAACCGGATCGTCGGGCTGGTTAGTTTCGAGGCCAGAAAGACCAGCCTCGTAGAAATTTACACCACCTTTTAAACCCAATGCTAAACTTCGCTTATTACTGAAATATAATGTGTATGAATAATCCATATAAATTCCGGTTTGAGTTACCGGGTCAAGTTGGTCTCTCAAAATAGAAAGCCCCAAGCCCATATTGGTTGTTTTGACCGGAGCATTTACCGAGAGCGATCTTGTTACCGGGGCTCCCGGCATTGACACCCATTGGTTGCGCGAAACTGCCATTGCACTTAAAACATCGCGCGAACCCGCGTAAGCCGGATTTAATGTCAGCAAATTTTCCATGTATTGAGTGTACATCGGATCTTGCTGCGCCTTTGATTCGAGCACACAAAACATCACGACAAGCAGCATAACCAACCTGCCAGCCGCCTGTTTCAAATGTCTTATGTATTCAGAATAATTCAATTTCTTTTGCTTTTTTTCTGTTCCTAAATTTTCATTTTATCGGTCAAGATAGACAGAACCGTTAATTTTTTGCTTTCCATCGAGAACCAATACGTAAAAGTATGTTCCGGTAGGAACCGGACCATTTCCAAAGCGAAGTCCCTGACTCGCTGTACCGTTCCAGAATCCACTTCTACCTTTCGTTTCACCGTAATTATTCGACTTGTAAACCGTGTTACCCCATCTGTTGAAAATGGTAATTTCAACGGTTTTATACTTAGCCAATCCGTTTATTACAAACTCGTCGTTAATGCCATCTCCGTTTGGCGAGAACGCCTCAGGAATAAAAAATGGCAAATCGTTCACCAGAACCAAAACTGTTGCCTGATCGCAATGCTGGAAATAGTCGCAAATAGAATACACAAAATTGTCAGATCCGACAAAGTACTGATTTGGTTGGTACGAAATCAGCGAATCGCCCACAATTGAAGCCATGCCGTTCTTTGGAGCTGTTACAATTCGCAAAGTCGAAGGGTTTAGTTTTCCCTTCGGAATATCGTTGGCCAGCACATTAATATCAACTGCAAAATTCAGTTTTGTTTCACTTGTATCTTTTATAGCCTGAGTATATAAACCAACTTCAACCGAATCGCGACTGGTACAGCCGAACGAATCGGTCACTTTGAGATAATACTTTCCAAGTCCTTTTACTTCGGCAACCGGAGTCGTTTCTCCATTAGAGATTATGCCATCTGTCGATTGCCACAGGTAGGTAAGCCCAGTTCCTGTACTTTTACTTCCATCGAGCACAATCGACGTTGCAGATGATTTCACAAACACATTGTGGTCGGTAACTGCTTTTGGCGAGTCGGCCACGTATATTAAAACTGAAGTTGTATCTTTTTGACCGCGAGAGTCTGTAACTGTTAAGTGATAGCGCGTTGTTTTCCCAACTATAAATAAAGGTTTTGAACTGGTTGGATTATCAAGATAAGCAGTTGGCGACCAGGAGAACGTTAATCCACCTCCGGTAGAAGAACTGGCATCCAGAACATAGCCCTTGGTGTTGCAGGCGCCAAGAGTGACGTAGGAAGGACCGGCAATCAAAGCAGTGGGTTTGTCGTCGGTTTGATCGACCACAAAATGCCAGGCTTTTCGATTAACGCAACCCGCCGGTGTACTCACCGAAACCATCAGGTAATAATCGCCGGCAGCGGCCCATTTTACCTGTACTTCGTTTTCGCGGCCGGAACCAAGCGAACTTGTCGATACCTGGCTGGCGGAAGCTGGTACAACCAAAGCAACGTCGGTAAAAACCTGCCAGTTGTAAGTTACCTCAAACGGGTTTTTGTCAATTTTATATTCATGCACAGAACCACGATAAAC
>DAOPZV010000182.1:0-7488 GCA_035353575.1 Prolixibacteraceae bacterium
TCATGGGAGCTATGTTTGCTTTCGCGTCAATTGCCTTCTTCCTGAAGCTTTTTGACACCCCGGAAATAACCGGAAACATGAAGATTTTTAACGACGGGCTGGCAGCTTCGGTTTACCTGATGCCTACGGTAAAAGTCTTTGAATTGCTATGTGCTATTGCATTTCTTTCAGGAAGATTTGTCGCGCTGGCAACCGTTGTTATTTTTCCAATCGTAGTGAATATCCTTTTGGTTCACGTTTTTCTGGATCCGTCCGGATTACCAATTGCCGCCTTGCTACTTGCCGGAAACTTGTTTCTGGCTTATTACCACCGCGAAAAGTACAAAGGTTTGTTTGCCGCCAAATAAAGTTCAAATTTTATCGAATTTGCTCATTCTGAAATGTTAAATTGATCATTTTAACACTTCGGAATGGGTCTTTTGCCTAATTTTAAACGTCCAAAATTGATTAGGCTATGAAAACAGCAGGGTTTATATTAGCAATTGGTCTGCTGATTACCGCCTCGATAAAGGCACAGACCCAAAAAGAATTGAAACCGGATTCTGTCAGAATTGGATACAATCTTTCACAGAAAGTATTGAATGACACACTGAAGCTTGAGAATCCATTTGCAAAAAATAATCTCCAATCTCCTTCGTTTCGATATCACTTTCCGAAACAGGAACAGAGTTTGGCTCAGAATTATCGCCTTGGGAACGCGTACACCCCAACATTCAAAATGCCCATAGCCCGGCCAGATTTCAACTCGAAAATGCCGGTCGCCAAGCCCGATTCATCGGTATATTATTTTATTCAAATAATAAAAACCGGGAAATAAACGATACACAGCAAACGTCTAGCTGTTAGTTTATTCTGCGTTTCCATTACATTTTGTTGTTAAAGCCCCAATTTTGGCCTACCTTGCAAACTCAGTTAAACCTATTATTAACAAACGCTAATAAACTAAAATGAAACGAATTGCCTTTAGTGCGATGGCTTTTTTATTAGTCATTGCATTCTCTGTAAGTCAGGCACTTGCAGAAGTAAAACTCCCCGCTGTTTTTTGCGACAACATGGTTTTGCAGCAGCAAACTCAAGCCGCTATCTGGGGAAAAGCAAATAAAAATGCTACTGTTAGTGTTTCCACATCGTGGAACGGGAAAAGCTACAGCACCAAAGCTTCAGCCGACGGAAGCTGGAAACTCAAAGTAGCAACTCCAAAAGCCGGAGGCCCTTATGAAATTACCGTTAGCGACGGCAGATCAATAAAACTAAAGAATGTGCTGATTGGTGAAGTATGGGTTTGCTCGGGCCAGTCGAACATGGAAATGCCCATGAAAGGGTTCAAAAATCAACCCATTCTGGGTGGATCGGATGCCATTGCTTTATCGACCAATCCAAACATCCGGTTGTTCACCGTTAAAAAAGTGACCAATCTGGAACCGCAGGAGGACTTTACGGGAGACTGGAAAACCTGTATTCCTGAAAATGTATATGAATTCAGCGCAACAGCCTACTATTTTGGCTTAATGTTGAATAAAGCCCTGAATGTTCCAATCGGGCTGATTAACACCAGCTGGGGCGGAACACGTATTGAGCCGTGGATCAGCGAGATGGGTTGCAAAAACTTCGACTGGGTAAAACTTCCGGAGAAAAAGCCAGTTGAAAACTTGTCGCCGCAAACACCAACGGTTTTATTCAACGCCATGATCAATCCGATGGTTGGCTACGGAATACGCGGTGCGATCTGGTACCAGGGCGAATCGAACCGAAACGAACCGAAAGAATACCAAAAACTGATGCCCGGCCTGATTTCCAACTGGCGTTCGCTTTGGGGAATTGGCGACTTCCCATTCTACTATGTGCAAATTGCTCCGTTCGATTACGGTCCAAGCGGATTAAATTCAGCCTATTTACGTGAAGCACAGCTGAAAGCGTCAACCTCCATTCCAAATATCGGCATGGCCAGCATTATGGATATTGGCGAAAAAGATTGCATTCACCCGGCAGCCAAGGAAACCGGATCGAAACGACTGGCATTGCTCGCTCTGGCCCAAACCTACGGAATTAAAGGAATCAATTGCCAAAGCCCGGTTCTGAAAGAAATGAAAGTAACCGAAAGTGTTGTAAAACTGACCTTTGACAATGCACCGATGGGATTAACTTCATTCGGAAAAGAACTTTCATGCTTCGAAGTTGCAGGCGAAAACAAACGTTTCTTCCCTGCAAAAGCATTCATTTCGGGCGATGGAGTTACCTTATTCAGTGCACAGGTTGCCAAGCCAGTTGCTGTTCGTTATGCGTTCAAAGATTTTATCGTTGGCGATTTGTTTAGCACCGACGGGTTGCCCGTTTCATCATTCCGAACCGACGATTGGGAATAAAATAACCTAAATAACTAATAAACATACAAGTGATGGAAAACAAATTTTCAAGACGCAGATTTTTAGGCACCGCTGCAGCGGCAACAGCGCTGGCCGCTATGCCTTTTGGCAAAAGTTTAGGGTCGGTTGCCGGTAGTTTCGCTGCTGCTAAACCGAATTCGAAATTTGGAGGAGTACAAATTGGTGCAATTACCTATAGCTGGCGCAGCATGCCCGGAACTCCGCAGGATGTAATCAAATATTGTATTCAGGCCGGAATAAGCAGTTTGGAACTGATGGGAAATGTTGCTGAAGACTATCTGGGATTGCCGCCGTCGCCTCCACGGCCCGCCAAAGATGCCACGCAGGAGCAAAAAGATACCTACACCAAACTTGCTGCCGAAGCTGCCGAATTACAGAAAAAATGGAGGCTTTCGGTCTCAATGGACAAATTTGTGGAGCTTCGGAAAATGTTTAACGACGCCGGAATCGATATTCACATCGTGAAATTTTCGCCATCGAACTGGAGCGACGAAGAAATCGACTATGCGTTTAAGGCTGCCAAAGCAATGGGCGCCAAAGGTGTTACCAACGAAATTGGCGACGATGCCTGCAAGCGCTTAGGCCCGTTCGCCGAAAAGCACAAAATGTATGCGATATTCCACAATCATGGGCAACCGGCAGAACCCGGATTTTCTTTCGACAAGTTCCTGGCCTACTCGCCTGCCAACATGCTGAATTTCGACGCCGGACATTATTTTGGCTATACCGGAAATCATCCGAATGAAATCATCAAAAGGCTTCACAAACGGATTTTCAGTGTGCATATGAAAGATAAAACCAGCCCGAAATCGACACCCGCCAACACTAATCAGCCTTGGGGCAAGGGCGACACTCCAATTTCGGATATCTTGTTACTCCTGAAAAAGGAAAAATGGCCAATTTATGTTGACATTGAGCTGGAATACGAAGTTCCGACCGACTCTGATGCAGCGAAAGAAGTAGCTAAATGCGTTGAGTTCGCTAAAAATATTTTGAGCTAAGAATCAAACAACGATAAAAAAACCGGCCTGCAAGCCGGTTTTTTTCATATTTAATTGTTTCCGAACAATTCAGGAGAGTGCTTTTTGATAATCTGTTTCATTTCAGGCGAAAGTTGCTTCAGCGAAACAGGTTTATCCTGAGGCCTTGTCTGCTTTTGGTTGATTTCGCCCATCAAACTCCAGCGACGGGTCATTTCCTTTGGTTCGTGCGCCGGCAAATCGTAGCGTGTAAAGTCAATAACCATTTCCTGATCGGTTGACTTTATTGACCTCAGCGTTGCCAGTCGAAAATCTTTATTCATAAACCAGCGAATTTCTTTGTCGGCATCCGAACCTCCAATTCCCGAACCAATTTCCTGAAACCGATAATTAAAATCGTTCGATTTATAGTGATCCCGCCAAATCAGGCCAAATTCGCCCTGGGTGATAAATTTAACATCGGGCCAGCGTTTCCTGATGGCGCTAATCCATTCAGTCAGCCCGTTTACATCAATTGGCAGCGACACTTCCCAGCAATTGGTTACCCATGCAAATCCGTTCAGTTCAAAACCTTTATCGAAATGAATCGCCGTGGTATGCATCATTTCCTTCAGGCCAGTTTCCAGACCGTATTTCCCCAGTGTTTCAATCGGCCCCACTCCCATTCGGCTGTTGAACCCACCGGCAAACCCTTCGCGCCTGGCCGACAAAAAGTCCATCGTCCATCCATCCAGGTTCACACAATCTACAAAGTCGCCTTTCCCCTGGGCCGGTTTACAGAAATGCTCTTTCGACGGATAAAACGGGTAGCTAACAGCCCCATCTCCATCCTGATTATCAATGGCATACTGGCTCCAAATATTTCCCTGGCAAACATGAATTCCTTCATTCGTAGCCAGATACTCCTGATTTTTAGATGACAAAAATCCGGCAACAACACTTTTAGGCCGGTAGCCGTTGCCAACAAGCTCCGAAACCCTGGCTAAACCATCGTGCAAATCACGGTTGACCTGATCAATGGGGTTGTAAGCATTGGCGAAATATGCTCCCGGAATAAAGGTAATTTCGTCGCCATATTTCTTTTGATAGCCAACAACTATTTCGCGTATTTTTCGGTAATTGGCCGTGGTATCGTGGAGCGCAAGCCAGCTAAAAGCCCAGGTAATACGCGCTCCCGGGAAGCCTTTCACAATGGCTTCTCTGAATTTAGTGACCACTTCCAGGGTGTGCAAATTTCTTTCATCGTGCCCTACATTTTTATCGCGGGCTACTTCTATTTGATTTACCCTGATAATTGCATTGAATGTGAGAAAACGGTTGCCCATTAGCGATGTCGAATTGGTTTTACCGCTCACTAATGAACTAAAAGCAACAAGAATAAAAAGAGAGAAAAAAGCAAATGCCTTCATTTGAATTGATTTAGTTGGTTGAAACTGATTCGTTCCCAAATTTACCAATTAAAATAAAAGTTGCCTGAATATCAGAATCGTATTTCACGATAAATTTTATTCCTGATTCAGCGCTCTCACCCGCGAAACCAACAGTGTAATTCCAAGGCCAAAAACCCCGATTATTGCAAACGAATACCTCAGCCCAAATGCTTCTGAAATGTGTCCGATTAGTGGTGGTCCCATCAAAAATCCAAGGAAACTAACGCTAGAAACCGTAGCAAGAGCAATTCCTGCCGGAATTCTACTGTGCCGTCCGGCAGCACTGTAAACTGTAGGTACAATGCTCGAAACACCGAGACCGACCATCATAAATGCCAGGGTGCCTGTTACAAGATACGGGAACAGCACTGAGGTAAAAAGGCCAGTTGAAATCATTACGCCACAAATTTGTAAAAGCTTTTTGCGCCCGATTTTCGAAATAAGGTAATCAGCCACAAAACGTCCGGTTGCCATCATAATCATAAACGATGTGTAACCCAATACAACAAGAGATTCCGGAGCTTTTACCACATCTTTAAAATAAATACCACTCCAGTCGAACATCGCTCCTTCGCTCGCCATGCTACAGAATCCGATTATGCCCAACTGAAATAAAATAGAGTCGGGCTTGTTGAAAAATTTCCTTTTCGGCTCATTCGTCGTTGTCGCAGGTTTACTTCGGACAAGGAACGGGTAATTAATCCAGAGAACTATCCAAACCACAATTAAAACGATCACAAAATGCCAGAACACAGGTACTTTCAGGTTAATCATCAACAGACCAATCAGGGCACCCGTAAAACCAGCCAAACTCCAGCCACCGTGAAACGACGCCATAATCGGACGCTGATAGATCCTTTCGGCAGCAACACCCTGAGTATTAATGGATATATTGCTCAGATTACCGGCAAGCCCGAAAATAAAAAGCCCAATCGCCAACTGCCAGCCAGCAGTTACAAGCCCCAGATTGCAGAGCAAAATAGAATAAGCAGGAATTGCAATTAAAATGGTAATGTGACTTCCATACTTTGTAACCAGTTTACCCGAAAAAGGCATCATCAGAAATTGGCCAACCGGCAGTGCAAATAAAATGCTTCCGAATAATCCATCACTTAGCTTCAGCTCGGTCTTAATATCCGGAATGCGACTTGCCCACGACGAAAAACACAATCCCATACTAAAATATACCAAGGCCACAGCTATTCGAATGCGCCGCTTGCTCAATTGTTCACTTTGTTCCTGATTTATTGTTCCAGTTTCCTCTCCCATGCCTGTTTTCTCAGCTTAAATTCCGACACAAAAGTATGAAATTCAAACGGCGAGTAATTTTTATTCCTGAAAATACTCGATTCGTTAAGAAATTGGAAACGACCATACGGTTTTAGCAATTGAACAAAATTGCATTCAATCAAAAAAATATGCCCCGATTCATTAATCCCTTTCAATATTTCATAAAACATTAAAAAAGAAGTAAATTGAGCACTGCAAACGAGTGTTCTCTCTTAAATACCTATAAAAACCAATGAAATATGAACTACCTGACAAAAACGAAGGAAGAGTTAATTCGTGTGGTTGAGAAACAAAAGCAAGAAATTGAATCGTTAAAAGCATTGCTTGATAAGCAAACCCCTCAAATTCCTAATAAGAAAAAATCAGAAATTACCGAAAGCGACGACCAGTTAAAAATTATTACTGAATCATCGTTAGATGCCATTATTTTAATGGACAACAGCGGCAACATTACCTTTTGGAATCCGGCTGCCGAAAAGTTGCTCGGCTACTCCAAGCACGAAGCCATTGGAAGCAATTTGCACAAACTTCTGGCCCCGGTTAAATACCATAATGATCACGAGAAAGCCTTTTCAATTTTTAAACACACGGGAGAAGGGCCCGTTATAAATAAAGTACTTGAGTTAGAAGCCCTAAGTAAAGACGGCAAACAGATATTCATTGAACTTTCTATATCAAAAATAAAAATTGACAACAAATGGAATGCGTTGGGATTTATTCGCGACGCAACTCAAAGGAAACAAACCGAAGTTTCTTTAAGGCGAAGTGAACGAAAATTTCAAAACCTCATTGAAAACATAAATGATGTTGTTTATGAAGTAGATAAAGACGGGAAGATCAAGTTTATAAGTTCGCCCATAGAACGGATAATTGGATATAAACCAGAAGAAATTATTGGAAAGAATTTTCTTGATTTTGTTGGTGAAAATGCTGAATACCTTGCCGGAAGACTCTTCATGCTAAATGAAAATCCCGAAATAAACAATGACTACAAAATAAAATCAAAATCAGGCGAAGACCGGTGGATCAGACTATCGACAAAAGCCATATTCAAAGATGGAAAACTCGTTGGCGGAACCGGAACGCTGGTTGACGTCACTCCTACCAAACTCATTGAACTGGAACTGCAAAAAAGCGAAGAATCTTTCCGCCACATGGTCGAAAATATTAATGATGTGGTTTACGAAATTGGAATAGACGGAACCGTAAAATATGTCAGCCCTTCGATAGAACGATTTCTTGGCTATAAACCTGAAGAATTAATCGGGCAGAATTTTTTTAACTACATGTACGAGGAAGATTTCCCCGTCATTGTTCAACGGCTTAAAACGCTTAACCAAAGGAATTATTCATACCAACGAGCTTCACTTTTTTGTTAAAGATACTGGTATCGGCATTTCAGAA
>DAOPZV010000183.1:0-7477 GCA_035353575.1 Prolixibacteraceae bacterium
TACTTGCTTAAACAACGTTATTTAGAAGCCTGAAGTTCAATTTTAATCTTGGGGTTAGAAGGATCTATTTTTAATGTTTTCTCGGTTTTATTGTACGAAGTGTAGCTGGCAACTAATTTGCAATCGCCCGATTTCAGGTTATTAATAACAAAATGTCCGTCGAAATCGGTATATGTTTTCACATCTGATCCTTCAACTTTAACCTCTACGCCAACCAAAGCTTCACCCGATGCTTCGTCGATCACGTTCCCACTAACAGATAATACCAGAGATTCTGCTTTTGTTTCCGTTTTTGAATCTGTTTTTTCAGCAAAAGCGAAAGAAGACAACCCCAAAAGAATTACTGCAAAAAATACTGTTTTCATAATATGTGTTTTTTGATTTATCTCTACTTATAATCTTTAGCGAAACTACCTGAAGAAATTTACAGCAGAATTACACAGTGATTAATAAAAAATTACAAAACACCCGAAACGAAGGATATTAAGTTGCATTTCAATTAAAGAACTGTTCAATCTCTAAAAAACTGAATTAAAGTTTAATCTGTGCCTGAAAATAATAGGAGGATTAGTTCTTCTCCGGTTTCTCCGGATACGACCGCTCACTGACAATTTCACCATTCTTCCCAAAGTTTCGCCAGATGCCTACCTTTTCGCCCATGTCGTAATGAAGTTCATACAACAAGTTCCCTGAAGCATCCCAGATCATCCAGGTTCCATGTTTCAATCCCTCTTTATAATTGGCTAAACCAATTAAAACTTTCTGCTCATTGTAGGTAATCCACGACCCGTGCATCAAGTTATTTTTATACGACCTCACTTCATTAATCTGGCCATTCTCGAAATAAACATTCACCGTTCCGTTTTTCATACCATTCAGCAGGTTCATTTCAATTTTAATATTTCCGTTGGAGTATCTGGTAACATATTTTCCGGTGTATGCAACGGTATCGGCGTAATACACGCCTTTAACTTCCTTTAATTCCTGAGCCTTTGCTCCGTAAGCAATAATGCAGACGAGAAAAATAACTGACAAACCTAGTTTCTTCATGGTGCGATTTTTTTGGGAAACGTCTGCATCTCCGTTGAAAAGCAAACTTTACCTTTTTAAAAAGAGCTTCACCAGCGCACTTGGCTGATGAAGCTAAACAACTAAAATCTATCTTAACTACCGATTAAAACGAAAGCATTTTAATGGTCTTTTGTTCGTTTCCGGCAATTACTTTTGCCAGGTAAATTCCTTTTGGCAGATTGGTTGCATCAAAAGTAAACTGATGTGAACCTTCTGTCAGCTTGCCTTCGTGCAAAACTGAAATTATCCGACCGGAAATGTCAAGAACAACTACTCTAACATATTCTGTATCTTCAAGTTTTATCTCAATTATTGAAACTCCGGAGAATGGATTTGGATAGCTCTTTACAGATGCTTCATTTGCCTTTACCGGATCAACGCCTGTTGCAAACCAATAGGATGCTTTTTGTACAGGAGAATCATTTGAAGGTTGGAAGTTTGGACTGGCAAAGTTGAACGGATCGGTAATTTTTACGTCAGTATTACTGGTGTAAACTTTATTGTGACGTGCTGTTGCTTTGTACCAGTTTTCCATAGTTGCTGCCGTCATTACCGTCGCACTTGGGTCTTGTATGAAATTATCGCCACGAATTCCCGCCATAATACAGTTTTGAACGGTCAAAGCATCAGTCCCAGCTGCTGTCTGACTACCATCCGATTCCAAACGAAGACCTTTTCCCCAGCCAAGAAATGCCGTGTTATAAATTTGCAAACGAGTATTTCGGCGCAGACGCATGGCCGAACCATCGGCGTGTTTGGCGGCTAAAGTAGCCGGATTTGTAGCCGTGATTGCCGGACCGAATGCGCTGATGTTGCTGAATATACCGTGGGTAAACGGCTCGGCAGTGCTTCCGCTGGCATCGTTGTCCGATTCAAAAGTGTTTGCTGCATCGGTGTCTACAATGTCGTTGGTGCGCAAAGCAATACCAAACTGAACCATTCCACGATAGCCGTTGTCGGTATCAAAATCGTCATCTTCAGTTTTATACGAAATCAGGTATTTGGCATTTACTGTTCCGCCAAACCATTCAAAAGCATCGTCGCCCGAGTAGGAAACCTGGATGTGATCAATGGTTGTTGCATTACCTACTGAATAAAAGGTCAAACCATTTATTTCTGAACCTGTTGCAATCTCGTATCCGGCAAACTCAATGCGCACATATTGCATTACACCCGAATTATCAGTATCGTCGCTACCACCATATTGAGAGGTAATGCCTCCTTCAGCAGTACCCACGCCGCCAGCAATGTTGTTCACGGCATTTCCGCAAAGAACCACGCCTCCCCAGTTACTGGTTGTGCGCAACCCGGCTGCCTGATTCGAGGTAAATACAATTGGATTAGTGCTCGTACCTACTGCATTAATTTTACCACCACGCTGAATAATCAAAGCACTTTTTTCTGTTCCGCGGATAATTGTTCCGGCATTGATTGTTAAAGTAGCTCCGGCGTCAACATAAACCCAACCGTCGAGTTTAATGTTGCCACTCCAGGTCTCGTTTGCATTAATGTGCGTACCAGTAGCCATTGCAAACTGCCCGTTCCCTTTTGTTACTGATCCTTCAGGATAAACTTTATTTACCGGGTCCCATTCTGTCCATCCTGTCGTCCAGTTTGTGGTCCCGTCGAAAGCTCCGATGTAGCTTACATGATCGAAGAAGCTGCTGTTTATTGATGCGGTGGTTGTATTGGTTGATGAACCGCTATACCAATAAGACGCATTTTTTGCAGGAGAATCGGCTGCTGGTTGAAAATTCGGACTTGCGTAGTTGTATGGATCAGAAATTTTGACATCGGCATTTGCATCAAGCACCTTGTTGTGGCGGGTGGTTGCTTTAAACCAGGCTTCCATTGTAGCGGCCGTCATAACCGTTGCACTAGGGTCCTGAATAAATTTATCGCCACGCACACCGGCTAGAATACAGTTCTGAACAGTTAGCAAATCGCTGTTGGCTGCTGTTTGAGAGCCATCCGATTCAATGCGCAAGCCTTTTCCGTTGCCCAGGAAAAGCGAGTTGTAGATTTGTAAACGAGTATTGCGGCGTAAACGCATAGCCGAACCATCGGCATGTTTAGCCTGAAGGGTTGCTGGATTGGTTGCGGTAATGGCTGGTCCAAATGCACTAATGTTACTAAAAACACCGTGAGTAAATGGATCGGCTGTACTTCCGGATGCATCGTTGTCCGATTCGAAAGTATTAGCTGCGTCGGTGTCAACAATGTCGTTAATGCGAAGAGCTACACCGTACTGCACCATTCCGCGGAAACCATTGTCTGTATCAAAATCATCGTCTTCAGTTTTGTATGAAATCAGGTATTTGGCATTAACAGTTCCGCCAAACCATTCGAAAGCGTCGTCGCCCGAGTAGGAAACCTGAATGTGGTCGATGGTTGTTCCGCTACCTACCGAGTACAATGTCAATCCATTGATTTCAGAACCAGTGGCAATTTCGTAACCGGCAAATTCGATGCGAACATATTGGAGTTTTCCTGAATTGTCGGTATCGTCGGTTCCACCATATTGCGAGGTTATGCCGCCTTCGGCCGTTCCTACGCCGCCAGCGATGTTGTTTTTGGCGTTTCCGCAAATAACCAAACCGCCCCAGTTACTGGTTGTGCGCAGGCCTGCTGCCTGGTTCGAGGTGAAAACAATCGGGTTGGCGCTTGTTCCGGAAGCCATGATTTTTGCGCCGCGTTGAATGATGAGTGCACTCTTTTCGGTGCCGCGAATAACCGTTCCAGCGTTGATAGTTAATGTTGCACCTGCGTCAACATACACCCAACCGTCGAGTTTTATCACACCGCTCCATGTTTCGTTAGCGGCAATGTGCGTACTTGTGGCAAAAGCAAACTGGCCATTACCTTTGGTTGTAGTTGTTTCTGAATAGGTTTTGGCAACCGGGTCCCATTCAGTCCATCCTTTGGTCCAATCGAATGTACCATCGAAGGCGCCAATGTAACTAACATGGTCGAAGAAACTGTTGTCGATAGAAGCAACAGTTGTATTTGTTGAAGTAGCGCTATACCAGATCGAAGCGTTTTTTGCTGGTGAGTCGGCAGCCGGTTGGAAATTCGGGCTTGCGTAATTGTATGGGTCAGAAACTTTTACGTCGCTGTTGGCGGTCAATACCGAGTTGTGGCGCGAGGCAGCTTTAAACCAGGCTTCCATGGTGGCAGCAGTCATAACTATTGCACTGGCATCCTGAATAAATTTGTCGCCGCGTGTTCCGGCCAAAATACAATTCTGAACAGTGAGCAAGTCGCTGTTTGCAGCTGTTTGAGAACCATCCGATTCAATGCGCAAACCTTTTCCATTTCCAAGGAAAACTGAGTTGTAGATTTGCAGGCGGGTATTGCGGCGCAAGCGCATGGCCGAACCATCGGCATGTTTGGCTGCAAGAGTGGCTGGGTCGGTAGCAGTTTTTGCGGGACCAAAAGCGCTGATATTACTGAAAACTCCATGAGTAAAGGGCTCGGCAGTGCTTCCCGATGCATCGTTATCCGATTCAAAGGTGTTGGCTGCATCGGTGTCCACAATGTCGTTGATGCGGAGAGCTACTCCATACTGCACCATTCCGCGGAAACCGTTGTCGGTATCAAAATCGTCGTCTTCAGTTTTGTACGAAATTAGGTATTTGGCATTTACGGTGCCACCAAACCATTCGTAAGCGTCGTCGCCCGAATACGAAACCTGGATATGGTCAATCGTTGTTCCTTTACCTACCGAACACAAGGTTAAGCCGTTTATTTCGGAGCCGGTAGCAATTTCGTAACCGGCAAACTCAATGCGAACGTACTGTAGTTTTCCTGAATTGTCGTTATCGTCAGTTCCACCATATTGAGCGGTGATTCCGCCTTCGGTTGTTCCAACGCCTCCGGCAATGTTGTTGGTTGCTTTTCCGCAGATTACCACGCCGCCCCAGTTGCTTTGAGCGCGCAAACCGGCAGCCTGGTTCGATGTGAATACAATGGGATTGGTGCTTGTTCCAACAGCGTTGATTTTACCACCACGCTGAATAATGAGCGCACTTTTTTCGGTACCACGGATAATGGTTCCGGCGCTGATGGTCAGTGTTGCATTTTCGTCAACATATACCCAACCGTCGAGTTTTACCACGCCGCTCCATGTTTCGTTGGCAGTGATGTGCGTTCCGGTTGCGAATGCAAACTGACCATTTCCTTTGTTAGTTGTGGTTTCGGAATACGTTTTGGCTACCGGGTCCCATTCGGCCCAGCCTTTGGTCCAGTCGTACGTGCCATCGAATGCGCCAACGTACGTTACATGATCGAAGAAACTGTCGGTTATGCTTTGAGCCGAAGCCCCGAAAGCAACAAACAGTACTGCAATAATTGAAAGTAAAGTTTTCTTCATAATTTGAATTTTAATATTCAGGAATTGTTTGTTTTCTGATTTATAAAGGCTTATAGCTTCACTACAATGCCAGCCGAGAAACTTCGGTTGGGGCGGTAATTGTATGTATCGGCCTCGATGTTTTCGTCGGCACCATAGTATTGTGTAAAGCGGATAGGTTCGTTCAGAATGTCTTTGATACCTGCCTTTACAGTCACACGTTTGCTCAACTCTTTCTGAAAAGTTAAATCGAGCGAATTGCGCGGCAGTTCCCAAGTGTGTGGGTTCAGAGGGTTGCCAACGTAGGCAATGCGTTTGCCCAGTCGGTTGTAATTAATTCCGATACTAAATTTGGCAGGCTCGCTGGCATAGTTTAAACCGAGGTTGATAATGTAAGGCGACTGGCCTTGCATGATGCGCTTTTTGTCGCGGGCAAATCCTTGTGCCGAGGTATTTATCTCACTTTTGATAAGCGATGTATTGAAAATGACTGTCAGGTTTTTCAGGTAACTGAGCATTCCTACAGCATCTTTAAACTCTGTAAATTGTTTGCGGGCATCAATTTCAATGCCCTTACTGTGAGCTTTTTCAGTATTAAACGGCTGGTAATCGTAGCCTGTTCCGGCGGGAATAAGGAATACTTCAATAGGATCTTTAAAATCTTTGTAGAAAGCGGCAACCGAAACAATTTCGCCTGGCGACGGATACCATTCGTAGCGTAAGTCGTAATTATCGATGTAAGCGCTTTGAAGTTTGTTGTTCCCGTGGATGATTGCAAATAAGTCAAAGTCCTGATAGTCGAGAAACGACATTTCGCGGAATTCGGCACGGTTGGTTGTTTTTCCGTACGAGAAGCGGAGCAGGTTCTTTTCGTTGATATTGTAGGTGAGGTTAACCGATGGAAAGTAATTCAGGGTATCACGAACAATGTCAAGATTTTCGGTATTGCCTGTTTTTTCGTAGAAGTTACTGATGTTTCGCTTGAACTTTTCGACACGCACACCTCCGTAAATGTTTATTTTAGGTGTGATCGGAATTTTCAGTCCCAGATAGCCGGCCACAATGCGGTCTTCTCCGTCGTAACTATCTTTGGCCCCTGTGTTATCGCGGTAGGTAATGCCATCCTGATTATAAGGCGGTGTTTGATCGAAGAAGATATTTTCTTGGGCAAAAATTTTGGAAGGTTTTTGATAAAAAATATCAGGTGGATTGTTGTAGGCCACTGCGCCAATCATGCGCTGACTAAACGAACGCTTTTTATGCTCATAAGCACCTCCGGCCTTTATGGTGTAGTTGGTTTTGCTATTCAGAAACTTAAAATTGTGTTCAAAATCTAATTTGTAGTTGTAAATATTTTCGGTTAAGCTAAGCCACAAACGACCTCCCAGATAGGCATTGGGTACATTTTGAATACGCATGAAATATTCACCATAATGGCCGCCGTCGCGATTATCATCGAAAACGTATGTTAATCTTCTATTGTCTGGTTGCGAATTTTTGGTATATCCGTAACCAGCCATCCAGTTCAACTTGGTTTTATCGTGATTGAAGTGCTGTTCACCTGCCAACTGACCCGAGTAAATAAACCGGCTCTCGTAGCGTAAGTCATAAACTCCGCGCAAAAAATCAGAAGATGCAACACCGCCATTTCGAATGGTGGTTGTTTTTTTCCCCATTTGATTGAAAAAATTTCTGAACTCAAGTTTTTGGTTATTACCATAAAGCAAGTTCCAATTGTGGATGAATCCTATTTTCACCGATTCTTTCGACCGTTGGTCAAGAAAATCAAAATCCGTATTTAATTTTTTTTGATCCTCTTCGTAATCCTCGTATTGTAAGCGCTTTACCCGGGTATAGTCGCTACTTGAGTTGTACGAAAGCGACGAGATATTTCCCAGTGATACCTTGCCCAAAACAAAGCGGCGTTGTGAGGTAATCGAAAAATTTTGATCAGGCAGAGGTGATTTGGATTTGTTTTCCCAGTTGTTGCTGAATAGCTTCGAGACTTTAACCAGTTCGGTAGTTTTTGACATGTAGTCGTCGATGCTTTTCCAG
>DAOPZV010000184.1:0-7398 GCA_035353575.1 Prolixibacteraceae bacterium
CCCGAATACGAAGAAGGATTGGTATCGAAGTTGTATGGCCCTCTTTCCGAAGGATAAAAAGCCAAATCGAACATTGCAATATTAGTGGGCTGCCCAACTACGGCTTCCTTAGCGGGGAATAATTCATTTTCAAAAACCTCGCGAACAAGATTATCTGTTCTATAGCGCTTTGGATCATTCTTCATGTAGGCAGGTGTGGTTGAGGTGTTTCTCAGAAAAAGTGGGTCGATGGTGTACCAAGCCAGCTTTGCTCGATTGTATCCATAGGCCAAATCATCGTTAAGTTCGGCTTCAGGAAACATATTTTGCTTTTGCGGGGTACTTGCTAAAACCCACGCCGAACGTGTTTTTAAATCAATCGACACTTTTGTTGCCTCAAAATCATCGATATAAGTAATTCCGCTTTTACTTATCACCTTAGAGTGACCTGGGATCAATTTTGCCATTTCTCCTTCAAAAGCTATTGACGAAGTTTCTTTGGTTGAATAGAAAGGCAACTTATCGAGTAATTTGGTCAATAACCTTGATTGGTTATTATAAGAAGCATCGAAACCAAGCATTGTATTCGAGATCGGATCTTCTCCGTAGTTCACCTTTTGTGTCAACGGCCTTTCCTGCATGTGCAAAACGGTTGCTCCCAATGCGAATCTGTTGTTAAAGGCATAATTGGCATGAGCTCCCAACATTGTTTTTCGCTGCATACTAAACAAATCCTGACTTTCGGTTGAAACCGAAATTGGTGAGCCGGATTCGAGTAAGCCCGAGTTAATTATCTTTACAATACCTGAAGCATAATCAACGGTATAATCCACATTTTCTGTCAGCGTACGTCCGCCACAAGTAACTTTTACTGATCCCTGCGCCAAATTCTGGCTACCAACACTAATTTCTGAACTCGATGCTCCTTTGTATGAGCCCTTCAGTATAAACTTGTTGTGCTCGGCATCTTGCACCGCCACTGTCTTTGTTGAGTCGTACAGCGTATAATAAACGTATTTCTTTATCAAAGCCTGATCGCCAATTGAATCGGCCAGGTCGCGTCCGAATGGTTCCAATACCGGAAAAATGATTCTGCCAGCAGATGAATTTACCGTAATGCCTTCAACATAGTCGAACACTCCGTCTTTGCCAACGTCGTTTTGCGAATTCAGTTTATCCAGATTTAAAACGTTTAGCAAAATATGGTCCGCAAGCCTTCCTTCAGGCAAATAGTTGATATTGGTACCCTTTTGATCATTGTGGTACAATACATCAAAAACAAAGTTGTCTTTGGTGAGCTGGTAAGCATCCAGATTATACACGTTTTTCATCATCAGCTTCCAGGTAGGTACTTTTGGCGACAAATTAGTGCCTTTCAACAATTTCAGAATCAATGTCTGCGGCGGGTTTATTCCATCAGTAGAAAATTCACCAACCTGATATGTTTTTCCGTCTGCTGTATAATTGTAGGCGACAGCCATAATTTCGTCGGAATTTAGGGCCGAGCGCAACGAGATATACCCCAGATTTGCATTTAGGGTGTACTCTGATTCGCTCAATAAGCGAGCCTGCTCTATTTTCTCATAATCCTGACCACCTATAAAATTTGAAGATGTCAGTGGGGCCAGCGTTTTTGTTATAGTCGAAACCTGTCTTACTCCTGAATAGTTGGACTTAATCTGTTCATACATCCGGTTCGCATCGTTGAACGGATAAACGCTTTCAGGATATTTTTGTCCTGAGTTTGCCTGGAAAGCGCCAATCTTGTTGTAAATATTTGGATTGTGTTCGCCAAGGTCCATCAGCGCCAAAATATTTCTCGATGATGTGAAGTTTGAAGACTTATTTGTAACCCAAACCTCTATCTTATTGATTGTTATCGATGATTTTACAATTGGCAAATTTTCGAGTGCTTCGTTATAATGCTCGCGGAAGTACTGCGAAAGGAAGAAGTGTCGGTTTGCATCGTAATCGGAAGCTTTCATCTCGAATGTCTTCTTCTGGGCACCGCCCTCTGAGTCGATTACTTTTGTTTCACCTTTATTTTGTGAGAAAATAGTTGTTAAGTTCAATTTACCAAATTGCAACTCGGTTTTCACCCCAAACAGGTTCGATCCGCCGGTGATAAGCGATCCGTTGAGTGGAAGCGAAACATTTCCCGCTTCAATCTTCTTCACAATCTGATCTTCGTCGCCGGTATAAGCCAAATTCATTTTGTTTTCGTAGTCGAATGTGGCCTCGGTATTGTAATTGACGCGCATTTCCATCTTATCGCCAATCTTACCCATCACGTTCATTTGAATCTTCTGATTGAAATCAAAGGTAGGAACCTTACGCAATCGCTCCGATACCGATGGGTTTCGTGTTTCATTAACCTGGTATCCAAAGCTTACTTCAACATACCCCTGCGGACGAATATCAATGGTATTTCCTCCAAAGATCTTATTAAAAGCCTCGCTCTTTACAGTTAGTTTCGGGATAAATCCGCCTCGTTCCTCAATTGATCTTATTCTGGTTTGGCTGTGCCAGTAATTTTGAATAGCTTGCTCGAAATCATATTTCTGGAACTCTTTTTTTGTCATCGTTTTGGGCAACCGATAATCGAGATTTCCAGCTTTTTCAGTAAAATTATATTCTCCGGAAACCGGATCGTATTCTACTTTGGATTTGATATTCGAGGGATTCTTCAGGTATAACCTGGAACTGTCTTTCTTATTTGGATAAGCAAATGCGGGTTCGTCCTTGAAGTTATATGGCAAAACTCCTGTGGTATCGATCTTTTTTACAGTGTCTTTCACCTGGATTAAATGATTTAAATCCAGAAGATTATAGTCTCTTATTGTTGTTTTTGAGATAGAAGGATTACCTACAAGAGAACAAAAAGCAATAACAATAAAAAATAGAAGTATGTTTCTGCCGTACTTTTTCAATTCAAAATCTTTTTCTGTTAAAGGCTCTTAAGCGCTAGTTTGATCACATTTTCGACCGAAAGATTTGGCTGAGCGGCCAGAATTTTATCCAATTCTTTTTCGACCGGTTTCTTTGCAAATCCCAGCATCACTAAAGCAGATAACGCTTCAATTCGTATTGTATTGTCTGTTGGAGCCACAATTTGTTCGCCAATTGGCGACTTTCCTATTTTATCTTTCAAATCGATAATAACCCGCTGGGCTGTTTTGACTCCGATACCTTTAATGCTCTTAAGCAGGTTGACATTTTCATTCAGGATTGCATTACTTATCTCGTCGGGAGAAAGCGACGAAAACATCATGATGGCGGTATTTGATCCTATTCCGTTAACTGAAACCAGCAGCCTGAATAATTCGCGTTCAGACTCAGTGGCAAAACCATAAAGAAGGTGGGCATCTTCGCGAATAACTTCGTGCACAAAAATTTTCGTAGATTCCTTCCCATTCAACTGTGTATAGGTATTCAACGAGACATTAATAAAATACCCGACTGAATTGGATTCCAGTATTATATGCGATGGCTTAAGGCTAACAATAGTTCCCTTGATGTATTCGAGCATCTTTATACAATTCTATATTAAACGCCTTCGTCGATGGCCTCAAAATCAATTGATTCGTCAACCTGGTTCTGATTGATTTCGTATTTTCTCAGCGGATTTTTGGTGATATCTTTAAACAGAGCCCGGTTTTTTTGAATATCGATGGCCAGGTATAACGATTCGCGGAACGAATCCGGCGACGCTTTATCCTCTCCGGCGATGTCGTATGCCGTTCCATGGGCCGGCGATGTGCGAATAATTGGCAATCCGGCAGTGTAATTTACACCTCGGTCAAACGAAGCCATTTTAAATGGAATCAATCCCTGATCGTGATACATTGCCAGAATGGCGTCAAACTTTGAGAAATCACCCGATCCAAAGAATCCATCAGCCGGATACGGTCCAACAGCAATAATCCCCTCTTCTTTGGCTCGCTGTATGGCTGGAATGATGATATCTAATTCCTCGTGACCAAGTAATCCATTGTCACCTGCGTGCGGGTTAAGCCCCAGAACAGCAATGCGCGGACGTTTTACGAAGAAGTCTTTTTCGAGCGACTGGTTAATTATCCGGAGTTTATTCAAAATTGCACCTTTGGTAATTCGCGACGAAACTTCGCTTATTGGTGCATGACCAACTACTACCCCAACTTTCATCGACTCGCTTACCATCAGCATCACGTAGTCGCGGGCTTTAAATTGCTCGGCCAAATATTCAGTATGTCCCGGGAAATTAAATTTCTCTGACTGGATATTGTCTTTGTTGATTGGCGCAGTAATCAACGCATCTATTTCGCCTTTCTTTAAATCTTCAACTGCTTTTTCCAAGGCCATGTACGAAGCTTCTCCAGCCATTTCGCTCGAACGACCCAACTCAACGCGAATATTTTCGTCGATACAGTTGATAATGTTGGCCTTTCGCGGGTCGGCCTCACTGGCTGTGCGAATATGGTTGAAGTTGAAGTTTTCGATGTTTAGTGCTTTTTTGTGATAAGCTGCAACCTTAGGCGAACCATAAACAATCGGGACACACATTTCCAGAATCCGAGGTTCCATCAAGGTTTTGATGATTACTTCATATCCAATTCCGTTAATGTCGCCCTGCGATATTCCTATAATAATTTTGTCGTGCTTCATTTTGTAAGTCTCTTAATGAGGTTTCATTTTTTTAGATGCGCAAATTTAATCGATTATTTTAGACTATATTAAACTGCACAAACATACTGGCATAAGAATTCTCGTTCTTTTGAAAAATTAATTTAATTCGTGAGCTATAACTAGAAAATAATGATCAACAGTAGAATAAACAGCATCAGCATAAAAAGGATGAACTGGTTGCGAACAAATAAACCCAGAAGCAACAGTATCTCTGTTTCCTCGGTATTGGCCACAAAAACTTCTATCGTCCCGCGATCTTTCGATAAAAATTCGTTGCTTTGGTAAGTAATCAGTTCATCGCCGTTAAATTTCCATGACCAACGCGATTGCCAAAAATTCTTTACTTCCAGTTCAAACCGTTTTCCATTAATCACAATTTCACTTCTTGGATTAAATAAGTTTACCATTATTGTGCCCAGAAGTGCTTCAGTATTGGCATCATAAATTTCAAGTTTCGAAAGAAAAAATTCGCGATTAAGTATGAAGCGCCTGTTATTAAGCATTCCGTGCGCTTTCGACCCGATGAGGCTCTCCCAAACTATGGAACCTATGCGCTCTGTTCCGTAAACAATTTCCAAATTGTTTTTCAGAACTCCTTTCGACCAATAATATCGTTCCATATTGCTTTAGTTAAAACCTTTGAAAGTTACGAAATTTTAAGCAATACGTTAGCGAGAACTTCTTCTCGGTCTGTTTTATTTCACCGGAGTTTCAGCGCAGTCGTCGCCCAAATTGAGCAACTCGATTTTCCTGAAATCAGTTGGACCACTTTCTCCCTGAAACGAAATATAGCCTTTCCTGAGTAATTTATTTCCATCGGGCGGAAGCAATTTCTGGTAACTTGGATCGCGCTCGTCAAGCTGAGGCTGAGTATATTGCATAACCACCCGCCCATCAATAATATGCTTCACTATCGAATCACCCTGAACTTCCACTTCTGCAGTTACCCACTGATCGCCGTGATACGTTTTGGATGTTGAGTTGGTACAGTGGTCTGTCCACAATTTTCCGTTTAAAACAATGTTGGTCCCGGGTGTACAAACATTCAGGGTTGAGCGTTCATCTTTCCCGTTTCCACCAAGCAACTGCACCTCAATTGAAACCGGGAAATCCTGATTAATTTCCATGCTTTCCGGACTTTGACAATGTATCATTATTCCATTGTTGCGATAAGCCCAGCTGGGTCCACCGGGACATTGCTCGCCAACAAAACGATATTCGACTCTGATTTTGTAGTGAGAATAAGGTGTTTTATAAAAAATGTGCCCATAATGCCCGTCAAATTTGTCGTATTGGTCGTAACGAACTTTTAATAAGCCATCTTCAACCCTGAATGTATTTTTATAGTTCTCGTTCAGCGGGAACCCGGCTATCTTTATTTTCCAGTCATTCAAATCCTTACCATTAAACAACTGAATCCAGCCTTCATTTTTTTTTGTTGGGCTACATGAAAAAATAAAGGCTGCGATCAAAGCTGACAGGAAAATTTGCAATTTGCTCTTCATCGTTATTCGTATTTAGTTTTATTAGGTTTGTCTAAAGTGCCTGAATATACTACAAATTTGTATCCTACCTGCAATTTGGAAATAAAAAAGGCAAAGAGCTGAATTTTAACCCTTTGCCTTTTAATACCAACAATGAGCAGATTACGCTGATTTTCCTTTTTCTTTTTTAGCTTTCTTCTCTGCTCTCTTTTCCTTCAATGATTTTGCTGGTTCTTTTTTTGCTTCTTTTTTTGCATCTAATCCTTTTGACATGGCGCTAAAAATTTAGTTATTAATTTATTCCGATATTAACAGATAGAGTGATTTGGTATTGCCCAACTCAACCGACAACCAAATCAAAAATACAATTTTCTACAAAATATTAAAAAGTAATAAAAGCACCTTTTTACAATTATTGCCCTATTTGCCCAAAATTGATGGTGTACCACTCAAAATTCATTTGGAGCAGAAATAATAATTCTCAATCTATCATTCACCAAATAGCACAAAAGCTACAATCAATTGATTAATTGTGAATTACAACTATTTTAACCATGTGGTTAAATTTTTTAATTAAAATATTTGGTTAATAAACAAATTGCTTCTACTTTTGACCGCGAGATTTAACCATTCAGTTAAACCAACATAAAAAAATGGAAACAAAAAAAGATACAACCGAAGAGAAAATTCTTGACGCAGCCAAAAACGTTTTTCTTGCAAAAGGAATGGATGGAGCAAGAATGCAGGAAATTGCCGACGAGGCTGGAATTAATAAAGCTTTGTTGCACTATTATTTCAGATCGAAAGAGAGATTGTTTGAAGCGATATTTTCAGAAATCGTAAAATTCGCTTTCCCGGAGATAAGCCGCATAATCTCATCAGACGAACCGGTGATAGATAAAATTGAAAAAGTAGTTGATGCTTATTTAAACCTGCTTTTAAAACACCCGTTCATCCCCGGATTCATAATGAAAGAGCTTAACCGTGACCCTTCCTCTATTTTCAAAATGATTGGAAAGTTTGGGTTCAGGCCTCAATCGATAGTTGATGCCCTGCAGGGAGCAATGGACAGAGGCGAAATAATAAAAATGGATCCGCGGCATTTGGCCATTAACATTGTCTCAATGTGCGTATTTCCTTTTGCCGCAAGGCCAATTATTAATTATCTAATCTTCAATGAAGACAAACAGGCGCTTGAAAAATTTTATTCGGAGCGGGCTGAAGTTGTGAAACAATTTGTTATCAACGCCATAAAAGCTAAAAACTAAGA
>DAOPZV010000185.1:0-7344 GCA_035353575.1 Prolixibacteraceae bacterium
TACAACGATCGCGGAGACCGTTCAAGAGGACGAAGAAACTAAACAAAGTCAATTTATATTTCAAATCCCCAATTTCAAACAGTATTGTACGAAATCGGGGATTTTATTTTCTGCCAACTATATCGTTTGCTTGGCCAAAGTCACAGAAATCTCCAAAACACGCGAAAGAAACGGGAATTTCTCCTTCATCAGATCAAAGTCTGACCCGGATTCCAAATAGGCAGCAGTTCCTTCAATATAGAATCCACACCCCTGGTAATCGCGATAGCCAATAACCTCTTTGCTTCCCAATGTCAGTTTCACCTTGTTGTTAACCTCAATATTTCGTTGTGTTTTGCGAAATCCAGCCGCTGGTATCAGAATTCGCTCATCGTCGGTTACTACCAGATAGGAATTCCAGGTATTTGCCACATGCGGTTCGCCTTCCCCCCAGGAAATCACGGAAACAACTCCTTCATGATCAACAACTTCGTAAAATTTTATTGAAAGTTTCTTCAATTCGTTTTCCATTTTGCTTACAGTTTTGATTTTATGAAAGCAAAATTAGCGGGTCGATTTGTCAAAAAAATTAAGCTGGTTTAAGAAATCGGGCTATGGCTTCTTTTTGCGCAACTCGCTAACATATTCGGGAGTGAGGCCCAGATACGAGGCAACCATGTATTGCGGAACCCGTTGGATAAATTCGGGAAATGAAGTGGAAAAATGCTGGTAAAATTGTTCTTTGCTCAGTTCGAACATCAGCCTGGTTCGAACCTGGGCGGCAGCCACCGACCGCTGCATTATAATCCTAAAATAACGTTCCATTTGCGGCACTTCCACCAGTAATTGTTCAAAAACAGAAGAGTCGATTGCCAGAACTTCGGATTTTTCAATCGCCTGAATGTAATAATCCGAAGATTTATTATCCATGAAACTGAAGTAATCGGCCAGCCACCAGCCATCCAACGCAAACTGAGTAATTTGCTCTATCGATTTATCGTTGATGAAAAACATCCGCAAGCAGCCTTTTTCAACAAAATACAAGTTGCGGCAAACCTGTCCTTCCTGTAATAAAAACTCTTTCTTTTTCAGATTAACCGGCCTGATATATTGGTGTATAACCTGAATCTCATCATCAGTCAGACCGACAAACCGACGAAGATTTTTGGCTAAGTTCGGATATGAAAAGTTTGCACTCAATCTTACAGCTTTAACCGTTTGACAAACTCGTTGATATCAAAATTGAGATTGATTTTAGGCAGACGAAACGGCCCGCCAGGCTGACTTTTCGACACGGAATAAATCTCGTCAATAATCGTCTTGTATTTAGCTGCAATGTAATTCCTCTTCAGTTTTAATGTAGGCGAAAGTTCACCGCTCTGCGGAGTCCATTCTTCAGGAACCAGCCTGAAGCGCTTAATTTCCTCAAACTCACCCAATGTTTTATTAATGGCGGTCACTTCGCGCTGGATCTGAGCCAATACTTCTGTTTTGTGTATCAATGCCCGATTATCCTGAAATGAAATTTTTCGCTGACTGCACCAGTCGTGCAGGTAAACAAAGTTGGGCGAAATTAATGCACTCGCAAACTTCTCTCCTGCCCCGACAACCATCACCTGCTCAATAAAAAACGATTCTTTTAATTTATTTTCAATCATCTGCGGAGCAATGTATTTCCCGCCTGAAAGCTTAAACATTTCTTTCTTTCTGTCGGTAATCTTCAGGTATTTGCCATCAACCAACATGCCTATATCGCCAGTATGGAACCAGCCGTTCTCGTCAATAACTTCGGCAGTCAATTCAGGAGCTTTATAATAGCCGAGCATTACTCCTGGTCCTTTCACCAGGATTTCGCCATCCTCTCCAAAACTCACTTCTACACCCGAAAGTATTTCGCCAACCGTTCCAATTTTTATCGATTTGCCCATCGGATTGTTTACCGCAATCACCGGCGATGTTTCAGTCAATCCATATCCTTCCAGATTAGTTATTCCGGCAATTCCCAACACTCGCGAAATTTGTGGTTGAAGCGCCGCCCCGCCGGAAACAACATATTTCACATTGTTTCCAAGTGCTTCGCGCCATTTGGAATAAATAAGCTTATCAGCAATCGAAATACGAAGACGAAGAAACAAGTTAAAATGCTTGTAATACTCAAAGTGTCGCGAAAGATGAACCGCCCAAAAATAGACAACCCTTTTACTTCCTTTCAGTTCTTTGCCTTTCGATAGAAACCCATCGTAGATCCGTTCCAAAAGCCGTGGAACACAATTGAACATGTGCGGCTTGATTTCCTTGATCGCCGAAACAATTTGCCCCAGATTGCCAACATAGTAAACTCCCATTCCTTTGTACTGAAAATGGTAATTCATGCTCCGTTCGTAAACATGGCAAAGCGGCAGAAAACTCAATGCCCGGTGACTATAACCCAAATCGTGCATATTAGCATGGGCAACAAAGTTAGAAACCAGGTTGCGGTGGCTGAGCATCACGCCTTTCGGCACGCCTGTTGTTCCTGAAGTATAGATGATGGTTGTTAAATCGTCGGGCTGAATTTCGTTCTTCAACTTTTCCAAATTCGCTTCAAATTCAGATCGACGAGAAACTCCCAATTCTATAATTTCCTTATAGTTGATCACGCCGTCGATTTCGTCGAACGAAATAAAATCAGGAACAATATCCATCTCCGAAGCAATTGGCAGAAGCTTCTCATAAAGTTTTCGGTCGCCAACAAAAAGCGCTTTCACCTCGGCATGCTTCAATATATAAGTGTATTCTTCTTCGCTGATGGTAGGATAGATGGGCACATGCACAATTCCGGTCATCGCCAGCGCCATATCGGCAAAATTCCATTCCGGGCGATTTGTAGTTACTGTAGCTATTTTATCGCCTTTTGCATAACCCTTAGCCAACAAACCTAAAGCCAGTTGATTGGAATATTGTACGTATTCGGCGGTGCTGTATGTGTACCAGTCTTTATGATTCTTTCCGCCAAGGGCATCCTGCCTTGGAAATTGCTTTAGCGATCGTTCGAGAATATCGAAAGTTCGGGTAACTTCAGAAGTCATTTATTGTTGAATTTGGTCGATGCGCTAATATAGAATTATTTTAAAGTCAGCCCGAAATTATCACGAGTTAAAAAACTTCATGCTAATTCCAGACCACCGGAATAAAGACCATATCTAACTGAATTTCAGAAGGGAAATTACATATTTCATCAAAATAGAAAATTCAGACCAGATTATCAATTTTCAAAATCCAGATTCTTTTGTTTGAAACTTGCAAAAATGAGCAATCCGGCAACACAAACAATGCTGACATAAACCGACCAGTGCATGGAATCGACTGAGCCGCGGCCATACGAATGCAGTCCGCTTAAATAGTAGTTTACACCGAAGTAAGTCATCAAAACCGAAGAAAAACCCAACACCGTAGCAACAGTATAGTTGAAGATTCCTCTCAGCGTTGGCATCAACCGCATGTGTGCAACAAAGGTGTAAACAACAACCGTTACAAGCGCCCAGGTTTCTTTGGCGTCCCAGCCCCAATACCTGCCCCAGCTCTCGTTAGCCCAAACGCCACCCAGAAAAGTTCCGATGGTAAGCATATATAAACCAACTGTTACCGACATTTCACTAATCGTTGTCAGCTGAAGAACTATATTTTTTACTGTTACGCTGTTCCTTGGATTACTGATACTATACATGATGAGCACCATTATCCCGATAAAGGCGCTCATGCCAATAAACCCGTAGCTTGCTGTAATTACTGCCACGTGAATCATCAGCCAGTACGAGTTCAAAACCGGCACCAAATGCGTGATTTCCGGATTCATCCAGTTAAGGTGCGCCACAAAAAGAATAATTCCTGAAAGCATAGCAGCAGTGCCAATCACCATCGGGTATTTCCGGCCAAAGATAACACCGGCCAGCATCGACGCCCAGGCCACGTATATCATCGACTCGTACCCGTTCGACCATGGTGCATGCCCCGAAATGTAACATCGCAAAGCCAGTCCGAAGGTATGAAGCACGAATCCAGCAACGATCAATGCGGTGAATGCAATCCGGGTTTTCTTACCCAATGCCTTCTGCCTGAAAATATTTACAAAAAGCACCACCAACAGGGAGAATCCAAGCAACAGATATATCGGGAATACTCGTTTGAACGGATTAAGCGAATTGTAAAACAGCTCTGCATTTTTCTTCGATTCTGAAGCAAGATAGGTAGATGCATATTTTGTTTGGAAAGACGCAATACTTGCCAGAAACTGGTGCGGACTCACTTCTCCCTTCCCATTCATCGATTCTTTCAAAAGTTGAAATCCTTTGTTCACAAAAAGCGTTTCTTCGGATGTTAAGCCAGCCGGGCTATTCCCGGGCGAGGCCCATTTTTCAGCCTTTGTTTTTCCGGGGAAAAGCGCAAACATGTCGCCGTTCACCACCATAAAACAGATATTCACTCGTTCGTCCAGATTAATCAGCTCTTTCTCGTACATATTCCTGAAAGCCGGCATTTTGGCATAGGCAGCTTTAACCGACTCCACCAATTTGTAGTCTCCCTTTTCGTCGAAGAAAACAGTAAGCGGAATGCGACTTTCGGTAACTCCCAACTGCTTTTTCAACTGGTCGTTGGTCACATAAACCAACGAAACATTGCGCCAGTATTCGGGATACAAATACAAGCCAAGCATCACTTCTTCGGGCGAGCGACCACTAAACTCTGACTTGTGTGCAACCTTTCGCAGTATTTCCGACGATAAGGTTGATACCGGTTCTATTCGCCCATCTTCGCCCTGAATCCACAGGCGCGAAAAATCATCCAGAATCGCTTTATCAATGCGCGGAATTGGCGTCAATTCAGAATTTTCAGCAGAAACAGAATTTGATTTCAGGAGAAAAACCAAAAGCACAATTCCGGCAACCGACGAATATTGTTTGAGCTTTTGAATAAGCATATAGAAACGCGATTTTTTGCTAAATAACGCCAGTACAAATCCCAGCCCAAGCAACAGGTAACCAATATAAGTAACCGTTGTCCCAGCCTGATCGGCATTAACCGAGAGCACAGTGCCTCCTTCATCCTGATCATACGAAGATTGGAAAAATTTATAGCCGCGGTAATTCAATGTATTATTCATAAATACGCGAACATTGCGTTGCACACTCCGTTCCTTGTCAAGCAGAACCAACTCACTGGCATAAGACGAGGGACTCATTGATCCGGGATATTTTTCCATTTGGAAGTCGGTCAACTGTAGCGAAAAAGGTAAATACAATGGGATAGCTCCATAAGAAATCTCGAGTGATGAATTACCAACCGGAATCAATGTGGGTTCTCCCTGCATTCCATGTTTGCCCAAAACATTGACAACATGTTTTTTACCTCCGTCGGTAATTTCGAGTGCAACAGCATCTTCGCTCTCATTTCCAGACGAGTCTTTTTCAATCTCAGTGACCGCATGTTCAAAAAAATCTTTAATCAATAGCATGTATCCGTCAAAAGCATACAGCTGCATCGTTTCAACGGGAATTGTATCGTGCGGACTAACCATTTGTGTCTCACCTCCAGTCATCGACCGAATTTCAATTTGCCGATCAGCCGCTAGTAACAGCTTGCCCGATTTCTGAATAAACTGAACATTTGCATCCGGCATTTCAAATCCCAATTTTGCATTTCCAAGCGTCAGCGAATTTCCTTTTGAAAACACATAATTTTCACGTCCGCGACCTTGCGACAAAACAAAATCAATCATAGGTTCGCCCGATGGATCTTGCTTTACTTTTCGAACTGCATTGTGAATGAATCCTACAGATTTCACGCTCACTTTCCGACCTTCCACAGTAATATTTTCATCAAATCCATGCGGTGTAACTTCTGAAAAAAGCACGACATCACTGACTGTCTGATTACCGCTTTTTACGGTGAGGTAGTCATCAGACGATAATATGTAGTCGGCCGACTGTCCTTCGCGAATGTGCATCACCCCTTCGAAACTGATGTAGCGGGTAATTCCAGCGCCAATCAGGATAAACACAAACGAAATATGGAAAATTCCAACCGAAATTCGCTCTTTGGTGTACATTCTGAACCGAAAAAAATTCACTACTAAATTGACGGTAAGCAGAATCAAAACCAACTCAAACCAAAACGATTTGTATATCAATGCCTGTGCGGCCTCTGTTCCGTAACCATTCTCAATAAATGTGGCAATACCCATCGAAAAAGCCATGACGAGCAGCAAAAATCCCATAAATGGGAATGAGAAAAAGAAATTCAAAGTTTTATTCATAACCCGGCTATTAATCAGGAATTGTGTAAGCGAAAATCAATAAAAAAGTCTGCATTTCAGCAGACTGATCATATAACAGTTTTCAACGCCAGAGGTTGACTGCATTAACACTTTTTACAGAAAACGGATAGAAACTGTTTAAAACGAGAAATGATACTCAAAATCAAAAAACTCACCCCAGCCCTAAAGGGTGCTTTTTGATTTTTCGGTCACCCTTTAGGGTTTGGGGTAAATCGAAAAATCAAAATGAGAGAAATTTAAACAGTTTCTTACTTGAATTTCAATGTTCCCCATTGTCCCATTTGTCCAACAATCCAGCCAATACGCTCCTGAACGTAAGGTCCGGGCGGATTCGCACTGTATTTTCGGGGATTGGGTAAGATTGCTGCCAGCGCCGCAGCTTGTGTTCGTGAAAGATTTTGGGCGCTGGTATGCCAGTAAAATTGTGCTGCCGCTTCGGCACCGTATATTCCTTTCCCCATTTCAATGCTGTTCAGGTACACTTCCATGATGCGTTCCTTGCCCCAAACAAACTCAATCAAAACGGTGAAATAAACTTCAAAGCCTTTGCGCACCCAGCTTCGGCCCGGCCACAAAAAAACATTCTTGGCCGTTTGCTGCGAAATGGTGCTGGCTCCCCGTAACCGTTTGGCACCGCGCTTAACTGCATCAACCGACTGTTGTATCGCTTTCAGATCGAACCCGGAATGGTTCATGAAATTCTGATCTTCGCTGCATACAACAGCTAACGGCAGGTTTTTGGAAATCTCGTCGAGCGATACCCAGTCGTGTTTCAGCCGCACCGGATCTGAGGAGAATGTTTGCTCAACGCAGCGAATCAGCATCAGCGGCGTTACCGGCACTGGAACGAAACGAAAAATTAGGACTGAAACGATAGAGAGCCCGAAAAACCAGAGAGCAACTTTCCACAAAATCCGAAGAATCTTCTTGCCTAAATCGCTTTTCATTTTGAATATGATTTTGACGAAACAAAAATACAAAATTTGACCGCAGAAGACGCAAAATGGCTAAACAGTCATATTTGAATACTTTACGCAGAATTGTATCTTTGT
>DAOPZV010000186.1:0-3903 GCA_035353575.1 Prolixibacteraceae bacterium
AGTTATCCAGAATTGGAAGTGTATTTTTTGAATTGATCACTTTGCTGATTGCAGAGAGATGGCTTAGTAATTCGGTACTTGAAACGACAAATTTCATTGGTATATTTTTTAAAATTTTTATTCTATGTACTTTGAAATCACTCCCCAAGGAAATTAAATGGGAAGTTTACGAATATACAAACTTTGCTTTTTTTTACCTATTTCTGGTTAAATATTTTCGTGTGTTTATTAATTTGTTTTTAATTGCCACACGGAACTCGCCACGAAGAAATTTTCCGCAATGCCGGCCCTCCACACGGCTCGTTTCTCCAAAAGAAACAAACATATTCATAATCAACTAAATGTTTCGTGTGTACTTTTTCCGGCGCAAGTATATGTAAATAAAACCGAAGATACTAATCAACACCAAAGGCAGTAATACGTTAATCATTTGCCACAACAGCTTAGCTTCTTTCAGTTTAACTTTATCGAGTAGCCTGATTTTAAATGCCTTGGTCCGCAGCTCCATTAATCCGCTATCGTCGTTCAAATAGCTCACAGCATTGATTAACAACTCTTTGTTCGCAAAAGTTTGTTTCGAGAACCTATCGTAACCCAAAGGCATGTATTCCGGAGAGCCGTTCGCAAGCCTGAATTGGTTTGCAGCAAGATTACCGTCGGCAAACACAATCATTTTGGTTGGTTTGCTTTCTGTTTTTGCTGAAGCCGAACTCCCCCATGCCGGATCAATCATCCGGTTTTTATACACCGAAGTAAATGTACCTTCGAGCAAAACTCCAACTGTTTGCGCGGGTTGCGAGAATATACGGCTGTCAACCGCTTTGTTGATGTTCGAAAGGCTTATTTCAACCGGCGCCACAGTTACCAGCGAATGACCCGAACTTGTAAGTAAAACTGTTTTGTGTACTTTTTCGCTTTTGCCAACCGTATCAATTGTGCTCACAAACTCGGATTTGACCATCCCGATATTTTTACTGATTACATGATTTGGCGATGGATAAAGCAGCGGAGAATAGTACCACGGAGCTGGTGTAAATTTCGCAGGAGCTCCCTTCGGCGCAGTATTTACGGGAATGAGCAAGCACTGAGCATCTTGCACCAGGTTCGAATTTAACCGCACTCCGTATCTGAAAAGCTGATCATCCAAATTGAGGTTTTGTGGGAAAGCTACAGTCATATATCCATTGCTAAGGCTGTCCAAACTCACGGCAACCGGATCAACAAACCATAAAACCCTCCCGCCGTTCATCAGGTATTGATCAACCTGAAATTTATCGGCTTCAGCAAATTTCTGCGACGGATTAGCAATTATCAGCGTTTTTATTCGCTGTCCATTCGATGCCAGTTCCTGCGTTGTGATGCCAAAAACATTATACTTTTCGGCCAGTGAACTCGCGAAATCGTGTACTTCGTTTTCGTTCAGCTCGCCTTGACCGGTTAAAAAGGCAACCGACTGCTTGTCCTCGTTCATCAACTCTGCAAATGCCGACGAAAATTCATATTCCAGGTTTTCTATGGAATTGTTCCAATTCACCTCAGCTGAAGCCAATTGATTATTTTTCAATAGATTAATCGCGATCTGTCTGTTGCCATATTCAACAATCGCGCCCGGAAATATGCGACGTGTGATGGTTCCTTTTTCAGTATTTTGGTGAATATCTGTAGGTTGAAGCCCCTTTTCTGCAAGTTCAGTAAAAAGCTGGTTGCGACGCTTCACATCGTTAATCTCGTATGGATCAACAACAATCAAATTGATCAGCTTCGACGAATATGCATTGTAATCTGCAACCTTTTCCTGAATTGATTTTTTCAGTTTGCGGAATCCTGCCGGAAGTTCGCCATCGAGATATAGCGTAATGTTTACAGGTTGTTTGAGATTTTTAACCAGGTTGATTGAGATCTCATCGATCGAATAACGCTTCTCTGCTGTCAGGTCGATCCGGAAAAACAGCTGGCCCGAAATAATGCTAATCAATATTAGTGCAACCGCAGCAATCCCTCCTCTTTTGAGTTCCTTTTGCAAATTGACCTTGTGAAAATGAATGATGCGGCTGGTTATCCATAGGAAAACAAATGCAACAGCCACGAAATATACCAAATCGCGCGAATCGACCACTCCGCGGCTGATGGAATTATAGTGCTCATTGATTCCCAAACTTGTAATTGTTTGTTGAACCCCGGACGAAAATTGCATTGATCCAACCAGGTCAAATCCAAGATAAATTGCAAACGACACGAGCAAAGCTAAAATGAAAGCGAAAACCGGATTATCGGTTAAAGCAGAAGCAAGCAAACCAATAGCCACATAGATCGCGGCCAGAAAGAACAAGCCGAGATAAGCACCCCATGTTCCGCCGGTATCCATGCACCCCACCGGATTTCCCAACGTATAAACCGTGTAAAAATAAACGAGCGTCGGTACCAGCGAGATAGAAACCAAAAGCAATCCGGCCAGATATTTCGCCCAAACAATCTGCAAGGCCGAAACCGGTCGCGTCAGTAAAATTTCCATTGTTCCAAGGCGCTTTTCCTCTGCAAACAGGCGCATGGTAATGGCCGGAACCAAAAACAGGTAAACCCATGGAGCTAGCGAAAACAGCCCATCGAGCGAAGCATATCCGCTTTCCGGAATATTGTAATTTCCGGGGAAAACCCACAGGAACAGGCTAGTTGCCAGCAAAAACACAAAGACAACCAAATAACCGGTCAACGATCCGAAAAAGCTGGTTATTTCTTTTTTTAATAAACTGAACATATCTTCTTGTACTGATTTAACTTTTTAGCTTCTCAACCATCAAGCTGGCCGCTCTTTTTGAAGCGCCCGGCTCTCCAAGTTTTATCATCATCTCTTTATAATCGTCTAGCATCCGCCTCTCGTTCGCCGAATCGTCAATAATTCGTTCCAACTCGCGAACAACTTTTTTCAAAGTAAAATCCGACTGAATTAACTCAACAATTGCCTCTCTGCCTAAAATAATGTTGACCAAAGTAACAAACCTTGTTTTCAGGAAGAACTTTTTCAGGAAAGTGAAGAGCCAATTGGGCGTTAGCTGATATACAACAACCTGCGGAACATTCATAATGGCCGTTTCGAGCGCCGCCGTTCCCGACGACACAATGGCGGCCCGGCTGTGATTGAGTATTTCATAAGTCTTTCCCCAGATAATCGGGACTTCGCTTCCTCCCATAAACGGCTGGTAAAACTCGACACCCATGTTGGGCGCCCCAGCAATAACGCATTGATATTCCGGAAACTGCATTGCTGATTTTATCATTTTAGGCAACAGCACACTAATTTCGCCTTTTCGGCTTCCGGGCAAAAGTGCTAAAATCGGTTTCTGAGGAAGTTTATTTTCTGACCAGAATTTCTGAAAATCAGGCTCTTTCTTACTTTCGAGAATAGCATCGAGCAACGGATTTCCAACGTAATTAACCGGATAGTTATATTTAGCAAAGAATTCAGTTTCGAATGGCAAAATGGTAAACATTTCATCCACATATTTCACGATGCGGTGTACACGTTTTTCTTTCCAGGCCCAAACTTTTGGCGAGATGTAATAAAACGTCCGGATTCCGTGCTCCTTGGCAAATTTAGCCATCCGCAGGTTAAAGCCGGGGTAATCAACCAATATCAGTACATCGGGTTTGAAAGCCAGCAAATCGTGTTCGCAAAAACTGAAATTCTTTTTGATGGTGCGGATATTCATAATTACCGGAACAATACCCATGAAAGCCATATCGCGGTAGTGTTTCAAAACCGTCATTCCGGCCTTTTCCATCAGGTCGCCGCCAAAGCCGCGAAACTGTGCATCGCCGTCAATCCGGTGGATCTCTTTTATCAGGTTCGACGCATGCAAATCTCCGGATGCCTCACCGGCTAAAACGTAGTATTTCATTGAGTTA
>DAOPZV010000186.1:4003-7272 GCA_035353575.1 Prolixibacteraceae bacterium
TCAAATCAGCTTAGCAATTAGAATAACGAATGCATAAATAAATGTTGCCAGTATAACGCCGCGCGCGGCCATATCGTATTTCCGACGGTAAAACAAAAGAAAAAATCCAAGATTTGGAAAAACACAGAGGCTCAGTATTTTCAGGAAAACCTTCATCTGCCAGATGCTTTTCACATACTGAATAAATTCCATACTGGCATATTTCATTTGGTAAACAATCAGGAAAAAAATACAAGGAACCAGCGCTCCTATTACAAAGCCAACAAACAATTTGTCAACACTACTTTTTGCTCGTCCGGTCATAGTTAAAACCTCCAGCCCTTCATGCTTTCAAGCGTTTGATAACAAGTCATATCGGCATTCACCGGCACGATGGATACATACCCGTTTTCGAGCGAGAAAATATCGGTATCATCCATATCTTCTTCGTGATTTTCCAAATAACCTGCCATCCAGTAATATTCGCGTTTGTGCGGGTCAACACGCTTGTCAAATTCTTCAACCCATTTCCCGGTTGTTTGACGACACACACGAATTCCCTTTATATCGCCCTTCGGCATATTTACATTCAGGCAAACAAACTGAGGCAATCCATTCTCTGCAACTTGCTGAAAAATTCGGGCAACATAAATTTTAGCCCGCGAGAAATCAGCCTCATGGTCATAATCGTTCAACGAAAAGCCAATGGACGGAACACCATGAATACAACCTTCGAGCGCTGCGCCCATCGTTCCCGAATAGATTACGCTGATGGAAGAGTTTGAGCCGTGATTAATTCCTGAAACCAAAAAATCCGGATAACGGTCGAGAAGCTGATTAAATGCAAGTTTCACGCAATCAACAGGCGTTCCGGTGCATTTATAAACCTGGTAATTATCTTCGTCAACGGTTTTTGTAACCCGAATGGGGTGATCAACAGTAATTGCGTTCGACATGCCCGACCGATGACCATCCGGAGCCACCACAACCACATCGCCAAACAAACGCATAACTTCGGTCAGCTCGCGCAATCCCTTGGCCGAAACACCATCATCATTGGTAATTAAAATCAACGGACGATCACTCATATTTTTCGCTTTTTTGAATGCACACAAAGATATATGAATGTGGCTCAGAAAATCTTGTTCAGGCTAAAAAAGTCAAAATCAACTTTGTCATTTTAAACCACTTTTGAGGTTTTCTTGTTTTAATCTGAAACTATTAAAACTCAGACGATGGAAAAAATGACAAATTCGATTAATTGGGTTGAAATACCGGTACTTAATTTCGACCGTGCAAAGAAATTCTATTCAAAAATTTACGATTACGAAATGTACGAAGAGACCATTGCTGGAGCCCGAATGGGTTTTCTTCCAATGGAAAGGGAATCGCGCGGAGTTGGTGGAGCCATTATTCAAGGGCACGGATATGTTCCTTCGTCGCTCGGAACCAGAGCTTACCTGAATGGCGGTCAAAATTTGCTGACGGTTTTAAACCGCGTCGAAAGCGCTGGCGGCGATGTGATTGTAAACAAAACAAAAATAAGCGACGAAATTGGCTATTTTGCTGTTTTTGAAGACACTGAAGGCAACCACGTTGCATTGCATTCTCCTGAATAGCTGCGATAATTGGCGGCTACTTGCTTTTAGTTACGGCCAGTTCTCATACTGAAATCAAGTAGCCCGCCTTAATTTTTCAGGCTGATGTGTATTTGATCGCCGTTTTTCCATTTTCTTGAAATCTCACAATACTCGCCCGGATTCGCTACAAATTTTACATTGCCTAACTGTGCGGTAGGATTTTTTGCCCACGACGGAATCCGAATAAAAACATCGAGAAAACGAACATCCCCTGTTTCAACACTCAAAGTCATTTCATTGCTTTCAGGGAAATGGGTCTGCTGCATTAACTTTAAACTGCCTCCTGTTGTATGGTGATGAGTTACCGATGAAGAACCAATCAGATTCACAAATATTTTGTCGTCGAGGTGTGAATAAATAACTGCTTTTACTTGTTGTTCGGTCAACGAAGCTTTCGAGTAGAGAAGCTTTTCAAGTTCGTCACCAAACATCACATCCTCAGTCATTTTCAGCAACCGGATATTAATATCAGCCCATTGCCTTGTTTCCGCCGAAGAATTATTTGTATCGGGGTTTCCAAAATTATTCTTCCCGATTGCAGTCCAATCTCTAAGAACAGCACTCCATTTTTCCGGCGTTGGATTTTTGTCAAAAGCATCAATCGTATTCAAAAGCTGATTCATTTGGTCATGGTATCTGTTTCCAGTTGAATCTTTCTCCGCTGCTAATTTTGGCAATAACGACTCGCCCAGAACTACGGCGTTTTCAGGAAAAGAAAGCGAGTTAACCTCTTCAACATTGTTATTTGTTTTGCAGGCAGTTGCCAGAGCCAGAGCTAGAAACCAAATCAGGATACGAAAATGTTTCATTTGCGAAAAGTTTGCTTTTTGTCTGAAGAAACATTTTTATCATTAACAGGTTCAAATACGGATCAATTTTTACCAACTTCGGCCAACGACATGTTGCGAAGCTTAGGAGCAGAAAACGCTGCTATAGTTACAACAACCAAAGTCATCGCTCCTCCAAAAATTACCGATGGCACCAAACCCATCAGGCTGGCGGCTGTTCCCGATTCGAATGCTCCCAGCTCGTTCGACGAGCCAACGAAAATGCTGTTTACCGAAGATACTCGCCCTTTCATTTCGTCGGCCGTAAACAATTGCAAAATACTGCTTCGCACAACTACACTCACAAAATCGAAAGCGCCGCTCAGCAAAAGGCAGACTGCCGAAAGATAGAAATTCGTTGAAATGGCAAAAACAATCATGCACAAGCCAAAAGCGCCAACACTGTAAATCATTTGTTTGCCTGAATGTTTTAATGGCGGATAAAAAGTGAGGAAAACTGACATCACAATTGCACCAATAGCCGGACAGGCGCGCAAAACACCCAAGCCCTGCGGGCCAGTTTTCAGAATATCTGAAGCAAAAACAGGTAACATGGCGACTGCGCCTCCGAACAAAACGGCAAACATATCCAAAGAGAAAGCTCCCAGCAATATCTGATTTTTAAACACATAACGAATTCCCTCGCCTATACTTGCGAAGATATTATTGTCTTTTTTGTTTTCGTGAGACACCTTCCCCGGACTTTTAATAACTGCAAGCAGAATTACACAAATCAGAAAAAAGCTGAAAACGAGCAAATAAGCAGGTACAATTCCGAAGAAACCATAAGTCAACCCACCCAATGCCGGACCGGTAACCGCGG
>DAOPZV010000187.1:0-7270 GCA_035353575.1 Prolixibacteraceae bacterium
ATAAAGCAATGATTGCCGAAACAAAGATTACGGCTCTTCAAGAGAAATAGCCAAAACACCCCAAAACTCCAATCGCCATACAACCTTCGTTGAAATAAAATCAGAATATTCATTAGAGGCAGTATTGCTCCTGAAAATTGCTTCCGATGTCAGTTCCTAAAACAAAAAAGGCAGCCAATAGCCGCCTTTTAGTATTATATAACTCATTTACATTTTATTGAATCCACTTCAGGTAACAGAAATCCTGGCGGTGAGGCAATTCCGGATGATTCGGAAGAATGCGAATTGCATAGCCAAACGCTCCGGCATTCATTAACGTCAAATCCAGTTTGTAGGTAATCAGCGATCCGTTGATACTCTCAACTGAAAAAGCCATACAATCAATTAAACTTGGCTGTTTCGACTCTCCATTTTCGGTAATCACCATTTCAACGCTCAGGTCTTCAGGCTTCAGGTTTTTAATATCAACAACAACGCGTGCCGGGTACATTTCTCCAATCTTTAGCACGTTTGTTATTCCGTCTGTAATCTGAACGCTTTTAACCTCAATCTGATTCCAAACCGATGCAACCTGAGCTTTCCATGCAGCCATTTCTTTGGCTAACTTATAATTTGCAGCGCTCAAACGAGCTGAACGATCGGCCTGTGGTTTATAAAATCTGTCCTGATAATCTTTAATCATTCGCGCTGTAGTGAAGTTTGGAGCCACTTGCGCAAACGTATTTTTAATGTACGAAACCCACTTTTCAGGAACTCCATTCATATTGCGATCATAAAATGCCGGCAAAATCTCTTCCTCAAAAATATTATAAATGGTCTCAGCATCAAGTTCATCCTGAAGGTCATTACTGTCGTAAGCACTTTCCTGAGGCAGCGCCCAGCCTGCGTCTTTCTTGTAACCTTCAACCCACCAGCCATCGAGAACCGAGAAGTGGATCGTCCCATTCATTACTCCTTTTTCGCCTGAAGTACCAGAAGCTTCGAGAGGGCGGGTTGGCGTATTCATCCAAATGTCAACTCCCTGAAGCATCATTTTGGCAAGGTTCATGTCGTAATTCTGAACGAACAAAATCTTTCCGATGAACTCCGGACGCTTTGAAATCTCAACTATTCGGGTAATTAAATCCTGGCCAGCTTTGTCGGCAGGGTGAGCCTTTCCGGCAAAAATGAACTGAATTGGCCGAGCCGGGTCGTTTACCAATTTGGCTAAACGGTCGAGGTTACGAAATAGAAGATGAGCCCTTTTATACGTTGCAAACCTACGTGCAAAACCAATAGTCAATGCATATGGATTCAGTTTCCCCAGTACTTCGGTAATAAGTTTCGGATTTTCGTGCCGTTTTATCCAAGTGCTTGCGAACCGTTGTTTTATATAACCAATGGTTTTCAAACGCATATTTTGCTTCATCGTCCAGATCTCTTCGTCCGGAATTTTGTAAATCCGCTCCCACAAATCGAAGTCGAGCTGATTTTCGGGGAATGAACTTCCAAAATATTTTTGATGAATTTCTTTCCATTCTTTGGCTGCCCACGAAGAATAGTGAACGCCATTGGTCACGTAACCAACCTCCAGTTCTTCAGGCAAAAAACCATCGTATAGCGGGCTAAGAACGTCTTTCGAAACTTCGCCATGCAACATACTCACACCGTTAATACCTTGCGAAAGATTGCAAGCCAGATAACTCATATTGAAATGATCTTCGTACGAATGAGCCTTTCCAAGATTAACAAATTCGTCCCAGGTGATTCCAACAAGCTCAGGATACCAATACATGTAACGGTTAAACATATCCTGATAGAATGCGTCATGGCCTGCAGGAACCGGCGTGTGCGTAGTAAATAAGGTTGAAGCACGAACTACTTCTTTTGCTTCTGTATATTTTAACCCTTTTTCAGCAACTAAATCAGCCATTCGTTCCAGACCAATCATTGCCGCATGTCCTTCGTTGCAATGGTAAATGTCCATTTCGATACCCAGTTTTTTGAGGGCGCGCATTCCTCCCAAGCCAAGCAACATTTCCTGCTTCAGGCGGTTTTCGTTGTCGCCTCCATATAAATGGTAGGTAACAAAACGATCTTCATCAGAGTTGGCCTCAAAGTCGGCATCAAGCAAATAAAGTTTAACCGATCCAACCAAGGCGTACCAAACACGGGCATTGATATCACGCCCGGGATATTGAACCTGAACATGAATCCAGTTTCCATCTTTGTCGTAGGCCGGAAGTACCGGAATTTTAGAGAATTGCTGGGCATCGTAATTCGAAAGCTGCTCTCCGCTAATGGAAATATTCTGGCGGAAATAACCATAACGATACAAAAGCCCTACTCCTACCAGGTTCACTTTCGAGTCGCTGGCCTCTTTAAGATAGTCGCCTGCTAAAATTCCCAGACCTCCGGAAAAAATCTTCAAACTGTCGTGCAAGCCATATTCCATACTGAAATAAGCGATTGAAGCGCCTTTCAGTTCTTTACGATCGTCAAGGTATTTATGAAGTAAACCGGCGACATGATTCATTCTAAACAGGAACTCTTCATTTTTTTCGAGTTCAAGAAAGCGTTGGTAACTCACTTTTTCCAATAACAAAATTGGATTATGCTCGCACTCTTCCCACGTTTCAGCGTCGATATACTGAAACAAATCACGCGCTTCAGTATTCCAAACCCACCAAAGATTCCTGCTAAGTTCTTTCAACGGAGTCAACTTATCCGGGATATTTGACTCTACAAACAGTTTTTTCCAAATTGGCTGTTCCACGATATGTTATTTTTTTAGTTTCAGAAAAATTGCCCTTTTTAAGTAAGCAATAAGTACCGTTATTTGCAAACAACAAAAGAAGTCAAAAAAAAACGGAGTTGAATGACCTTAATGTAAAATGGACGTTAAATATTTGATACCTATCCAAGTGGCCTTATTGGAACGAATCGCTACTCCCCTTTTCCGGCGAGACTTTTGTATAATTTATAAACTTTTGCAGCCGAATGTTTCCACAAGAGTTTGTGTGCTTCAGCTTTCCCTTTTACCGCCAATTTTTTCCTGAATTTGTCGTTTTCAACGAGCTCTACAATCGCTTCTGCGAGGCCAACCGAGTCCCAGTAATCAACTTTAACTACATTTTTCACTGCTTCGGCTACGCCCGACTGCCTCGACACAATTACCGCCACACCCGCCTGCATAGCTTCCAATGCGACAATTCCAAAAGGTTCCGAAACTGAAGGCATAACAAAAACCGAACTGGATAAAAACAACTTCGAAATCTCGTTATCGGCAACAAAACCCGGAAATTCAAAATATCCGGAGAGATTTAATTCAGCAGCTTTTCTTTTCATTTCGTCAAGCAAATCTCCTTTGCCCGCCATAACAAACCGCACATTTTTTATTTTTTCGGCAACAATCCCGGCTGCTTCAACAAAATATCCGGGTCCTTTCTGCATCGTTATCCGGCCTAAAAAACTCACGATCTTATCCGGGCTATAGGGTTTTGATGTTTCAACAGCCGAATAATCAAAAGCTTCCACTGCATTATGAATTACAGTCGTTTTTCTGGCATCGATCCCGTAATTTCTGACGATGATTGATCGTGTCAACTCACTAACGGCAATAACCTTATCGGCCTTCATCAGCCCCTCTTTCTCAACAATGCAAATTAGCGGATTGACGGTTTTTCCACACCGATCAAATTCCGTAGAATGAATATGTGCCACCAGCGGCTTCCCGGAAACCCGCTTTGCAGCGATTCCAGCCTGATAACACATCCAGTCGTGTACATGAATTACGTCAAACTTCAGTTCTTTCGCCAAAGCTTCTGCTGCAAGTGTATAATATTTTATTTCATAAAAAAGAGTAGATCCATATCCGCCGCCGAGAACAAATTTCCCTTCATTTGTCACTTCAACCAAACAATTTTCTGTCGCCAACTGCTCAGCCTTCAAGGCTTCATACTCGGCAGTTCCCAGGTATGGAATCAATTGTGAGTGAAGTTCATAATACTGAATTTTCGATTTTAAATCATCAAACTGAATTTGTTTGCTGATCACCGGAACCTGGTCGGCTCCAACAAATGTAATGTTTGGCAAATCCTCATCGCCCCATCTTTTAGGCACAACAAAAGTAATTTCCAAATCTTCGATCTGGCTCAAACTTTTAGTCAATCCATAGCAGGCCGTACCTAGACCTCCTGAAATATGCGGTGGAAATTCCCATCCAAACATTAAAACCCTCATAAACTTTGGAATTTACTTTCAAAAAAACTGAGTTCTTCATCGAAGTTTACAGTTGGATAAAGAGTCTCTAAAGCTTTTATATCCTGAATATTGGACTCAACAAAACGCTTGTATTCAGCCGAATCTGTTTTAAACGGCCGATGATTCATCGCTTTTCGAAGTTTTTCGATACGAGCCCCAGTCTTTAATGCTTCCTTGCTAATCAACGCATTCGAGAACCGTTCAAAAACATAATCGATCGCCACCTCACTCAGGTGTATCATATCGGCAGCGTAATACCGGTAATCACGCAATTCGTCCATCACCAGCTCGTACGCGGGGAAATAAGCAGATGCTTTATAACTAAACGTGCGAATAAGTTCATCAATTGCCAGAACCAGTGTGGCTTTACTAATCTGATTTTCTACTGCACCATCTTTCCAATGCCGAATCGGACTAACAGTAAATACAATTTTCAGCTTCGGATTAAATTTCCAAAGCTCTTCAAGAAGCTTTTTATACACAGCAACAACTTCAGCTACGCTCAGCCGCCGCCGGGTAAATTGAGAAGCAGAAACTTTGTGGCAATTCGAGACAACCTGATCTGTACCTTTAAGTTGATAAACCCAAGCCGTTCCGAAGGTTAGCATCAAGAAATCAGCATCTTTTAAAAACTGGCTGGAAGTCTGAATCTGACAATTAATTCGGTTTAGTACCACATCCAAATCGGCATCGGAGAAACTGCTGTGATGAAAGAAGCTGTTCCAAAGACCTTTGTCGTGAAACAAATCCGATGCCCCAAATACCGTCTTATTCGTTAGTAACTCCAAGCTATTCGCGATCGAAACAGGATTATAAAGTACCCCGAATGGATTCACATCAACAGCGAATTTCAAAGCATTCAATTTTTGTCCAATATTATCCGAAAAACAAGAGCCGACAAACATTACTCCCGTAGAGTAATCTATGCTCCAGTGGAACTCAGGAATGCCAACCTCGGTACTAAACACCATAACTATATTTTTCTATCCAGAGTGCTTTTTATGGTTTGGTCGCATAAAAAGATCTGAAATTAATTCGTCTAAATTTCTTTTTTAAGCACTATCGCCGTTCGGGCAGGCAAATACAACATCAGGTAATGGCCACCATCTTCTGAATGACTATGGTAGGTCATTTGACTATCGATACGGTTTTGTCCGCCAAACCGATCAGCATCAGTATCCAAGACTATTTTATATGGGCCACCTGCAGAAGGAATACGATAATCAACCAACGATTGTGTCGGATGAAAATTAAACACAAACAAGTATTTATCACGGGTATAAGCCAAAACTTCATTTCCCTTATGATCATACACCCAATTCACTTCCGGAATTTCAAGTAGATGCTCACGTTCCGCCAATGCAATCATTTCCCGATCAAAGTCTCCAAGCCAATGGAACCGTAATTCTTTATTTTCGGCCAAACTCCACAAACGACGCGCGTGTGCATACGACCAACAGTTTCCTTCTCTCGGAAAATCAATCCATTCGGGATGACCAAACTCATTGCCCATAAAGTTAAGGTAAGCTCCTCCTGCACAACTCATTGTAATCAGCCTAATCATTTTATGCAACGCCATGCCGCGCTCAACAATCATGTTGGGCTGATCCTTACGCATACTAAAATACATTTCTTTATCGATCAACCTGAAAATTATGGTTTTATCGCCTACCAGAGCCTGATCGTGCGATTCTGCATAACTCACCACTTTTTCATCCATTCGTTTCGAGGTAAGCTGGTAGAAAATGTTTCCAACGTCCCATTGTTCGTCAGAATAATCCATAATCAGTTTTATCCAGAAATCAGGAACCCCCATGGCCATGCGAAAATCGAAACCCATTCCGCCATCTTTTAATGGACTAGCTAAACCGGGCAATCCGCTCATTTCTTCTGCTATAGATAACGCGTTTTCCTTTATCTCATGAATAAGTTTGTTCGCTAATATAAAGTATGTAAATGCTTCCTGATCGAGCCCTCCGTTAAAATAATCGTTGTAGCTTGTGAATGCTTTGCCCAGGCCGTGATCAAAATACAACATGCTGGTAACCCCATCGAACCGGAATCCATCAAACTGAAATTCTTCGAGCCAGTAACGAATGTTGGAAAGAAGAAAATGCAGCACTTCATTCTTGCCATAATTAAAACAATATGAATCCCAGGCCGGATGCTCTCCCCTAGGCCCGTCATGAAAAAACTGCCATCGGGTTCCATCGTAACGACCAAGACCTTCGGTCTCGTTTTTTACAGCATGCGAATGCACAAGGTCCATAATTACTGAAATGCCCATTCCGTGCGCCTCGTCAACCAATTGCTTCAATTCTTCAGGAGTACCGAAACGAGACGACGGCGCAAAAAAGCTTGACACATGGTAACCAAAACTTCCGTAGTACGGATGCTCCGGGATAGCCATCAACTGCAGAGTATTATACCCAGCTTCTTTCACCCTGGGCAAAACATTCTCGCGAAATTCGTTGTACGTATGCACGCGATAATCTTCGCCCGCCATGCCCACATGAGCCTCGTAAATTAATGGAGCTTCGTTTTTACGTTTGAATTTAGCCTTCTTCCATTTGTACGCTTTTTCAGGTTCCCAAACCTGAGCATTGAATATCTTGGTGTAATCGTCCTGAACCACCCTTGTAGCCCAAGCAGGGACACGCTTACCCTGACCGCCATCCCAATGAATTGAAAAGGCAAACAAATCACCGTGTTTCATCATCTTGTCAGGTAGCCGCAATTCCCAATCGCCCGCCTCCACCCTCGATAAAGCATACTCGGGCATTTCCTGCCAGTTGTTAAATTCTCCAACCAAATATATCGCTGTGGCATTGGGCGCCCAATCACGCAAAACCCAAAGTCCATGCTCCTTGTGCAAACCATACCATTTATGCCCCTGGGCAAAATCGGATAGTGTTTTGCCCTGAAGAATTTCATTTTCTTTGGCCTCAGCAGCCTGCAAGCGATCTGCAATTATTTGCGCAAACGGTTGGAGGTAGCTATCGTCTTGTACTAATTTGGGAAGTTTCAT
>DAOPZV010000188.1:0-7095 GCA_035353575.1 Prolixibacteraceae bacterium
TTGATATGAACGATTCCCTTATGATCTGTCGGATCAAAATACCAACCTAAGCTTTGGCTGTCAAAGCTGGTTTTGTCCTTCACTTTCCTGAGTTTTGTCCCATTCAGCACGATTGACTTTGGAAGTTTATTCGTGAAAATGTCCAGTAAATAAGTGCGTTCCTTTAGCCTTCCGGCAAAATTGCCCTGTGCTGCATTAATCGTTATTTGCCAAGGCTGCTTCTCATTTTCAGGCGTTGAAACCTCAAATTTAGTGGTGGCATAAACTTTTTCACGGTGCTGGCGGGTTAAACCATCGTCTTCGTACATCGTATATTCCGACCTTCCTTCAGGAAAAATATTGACAGTCAGCGTATCGGTTGGCCGTTCCCAGTTGTACATCATGGGCTGGTTCATGGGTATAATTGCTCCTGAACGTACAAACAACGGGAGCTTTTCGAGCGGGGCCAAATAGCCCATCAAAGTAGTGTTTCCTGAGTAAACAGTTCCATCCCAGAAATCGATCCATTTTCCTTTGGGCAGGTAAATACTGTCGCGTTTGGCTTCCGATTTGTAAACAGGCGCAACCAACAAATCTTTGCCCAGCAAAAATTCGTATTTGGTGGCAGTCCCCCAGGTTGCCGGATCGTCTGGATATTCCAGCACCAGACCCCGAACAGCCGGAGTTCCGGTTTGATACGCCTCGTTACAAAGGGTGTACATGTATGGAGTCAGTTGCTGTTTGAGCATTAGGAATTTGCGGTTGATGCTGGTAAACGGCTCGCCAAACAACCAGGGCTGTTTATCTTTTATGCCGTTTTTGTTGTTGGTTGCCCAACCCGACATGCTCATGAAAACCGGGGTGAAACATTTCCATTGCAAGTCGCGGACATAAGTTGAGTCGCTGCCTCCGAAAATACCGTCAACATCGCCGGTGGCGCAGTTTTGTGCCGAGAGTCCCGAGCCAATCACGGTTGGAATGTGCCATTTGATGTAGTGCCAGCTACCAGCTTGATCGCCGGTCCAAAGCACAGCATTGCGGTGCGAACCGGTCCAGCCGCAAACCTGCCACACAAAGCCGCGCGCATCGCTGTTTTTCTCGATTCCCTCGTAAGCAGTTTTGGCGCCATCGATGGCAAACTTGAATCCCGGGCCAACCCAGGCAACATCCAGTTTGCAAAGCCGGGAGCCATATTCGCCTACCTCTCTGGCAATTTTCTCCACCCCATTTTCGGTCCAGAGGCCGGTGTAGAAGCCACGTTTGTGCAATTCGCGCACAACAACATCCAAATCGGTGTAGCCGCAGCCATAGCCGTCGTTGGGTAAAATCCAGCCGGTGGGCATCTTATTTTCGATGTATTTGTCGGCAATCAGCGGAATCACACTTGGCGTCAGTCCTTCGAATCCGGTAGAAGTGTAGCCATTCGTTTTTCCCGATTTTGCGCCACGATTGTAGCAATTCGAATCGCCCATGCCGAGTGCCCAACGTGGCATCAGGAATGGCTTTCCGGTTAAGTCGGTGTAGTCGCTCAGCGTTTCCTTCAGCGAATTAGACACGAAATAATAGCAGTCGAAACGGCTTTCGTCGTGTGTCAGCTTTAGTGTATCTTTAAATGCATATTCACCTGTTGCGTAGGTGTTTCGAACAGCGCCGTATCCATTCGAACTCATGTAAAAAGTTTCCGGATTTGGGTTTCCTCCATCTTCCCAATTGTAGTCGATGGTCATTTTGATGGTTTTATCGCGATGCGAGAAACGCCCGTTCTGCATTCCGCCACCAAAAAACTGCTCGTTTTCGCCACGTTTCAGGTATTGAATGGTCTGTTTTCCGTAGGTAATTCCACGGGTTTCTTCCCAAACCAGCGTTGAATTATTTCCCCGGTATAGGGCGAACCGCAACGGTTTTTTGTAAATCCGAAGTGCGGCATCCGAGGTTTGCAACAGGTAATATTCCTGATTTTCGCTCAGGTTTGGTTTCACCTCCTGTTCAGGAGTGCCGATAATTAAATCTTTTCCGGCCGGATTGGTAAAAATGCCATCGTAAGCCATCCAGATTCTGAACATGTCGTTCCGAAGAAACTGTACTTTAAGCTGGGCTTTGTGGCATGAAATGGTGAATTCTTTTTCAGTATCTTTTCTAAAATCAGTTATATCGCCAAGTTCGCACGCCTGAGAATAAAGTTCCATCGAAAGGGTGTCGTTTGTTCTTCTTAAATCCTGAAGCTGGTTGGTATAGAATTTCACTTTGTGAATTCCGACATCCGAAAGGTCGAGGTTTCGAAATGCAACCTTTGCGGTATCAATAATTCCATAAGGCTTTTTTGCAGATGCCGGAATGGTGGCTTTCAGCAAGGGGCGCTGATCGATTTTCAGGAAGCAATCAATATTTTCATTAACAGGTTTGGCTCCTAAGTTAACAACCCGAAAAACGAGCGAATCGTTTGGCGTGAATGTGTTTCCTTCGGTTTTGCGGTTATGCAGATCGAGCGCCAGGAGATCGGAATCGAATGCTTCTGAAAGGCTGATGTCGTCAACCATCCAGTACCACTGGAACATTTTTTTCCACCAGAAACGCAGGTAAACTGTTTTTTGTTTGGCAGCCACGCGGGTGATGTTTAGCTCCACATTCATCGGGTTGGGGCAATCTTCGGTTGGGCCAATATTGTTGTGTACATCGTATTCCGTCCAGTCTTTGCCGTTGTTGCTTACCGCCACAATCAATCCCGATTTTTGCTCCGGAACTTCCCATTCGCCCCAGAAAAAGTTTTGCTGAAATTTCAAAACTACCGAATTGCGGGCAGAGCAGTCGATGGCTTCGGTTTGAATGTAAGCTTCAGGAAAAATGCCTGCTTTTTTCCATTTGCGGATGTTTTTTCCGACTTTCACTCCGGGTGCAATTTGCATGTGGTAACCACGGCTTTCCGAAGCAATTGGCGGTGCCTGGTAATTGCGTCCATACGATCCGGGGTAGGGCTGATCGGTGAAAAACCAGGTTGTACTGCTGTCGTTTGCAGCCACCGATGTCCAGCCTTTTGGCAATTTGCCTGCTGCAAAATCTTCTTCCCAGAAAACTTTGTCGGTTTTAGTTTGTGCCAGGCAAAATAAGCTGATTAGCAAAGAGAAAGTGAGTAGAATAGTGATTCTCATGTGTGAATAATTTGTTTTTTAATTGCCGCATGGAATAGCCATGATTAAGAAACTGTTTAAAACTTGAAATTGTACAAAAAAATTAAAAATTTACCCCGCCTCTGAAGGGTGATTTTTGATTTTTCGGGCTCCCTTCAGGGTTCGGGGTGAACCGAGAAATCAAAAAATGCGAAATTTAAACAGTTTCTAAATTTTATATTCTCATTTCCGGTTGGCGTTTGCCAAATCGTGGCTATTTCATTTGTTTATGTTGATTTGGCAAATGATTAGAAAGGGTGGAATTACCGCCACCCTTTTATGTTGATATTATTTTCCAAGGTTTAATTTATGGGCATTTTTCTGTGCAGTGAGCGCCAACTCTGTTGCCAGGAAACAATGCTCTTGCGTCATCGCCGTTTCGGTGCGGTTAACTATGTCGTTCACAAGTTGTTCTCCAAAAGGAAGATATACATTGGTACAATCGAAATAGGTCACTTCTTTCTGGTTAACCAGGAATAGATGGTTATCACCTTTTCGCCCGGCAATGTCAACGTATTTGCGTAATTCAATGTACCCTTCGGTTCCCAAAATAAACATTCGGCCATCGCCCCAGGTTGGCAATCCGTTGGGCGTAAACCAGTCGATGCGAATGTACCCAGTAGCGTGATCACTGCGAACACTCATGTCTCCAAAGTCTTGGTAATTTGGGTATTTTGGATTGTTAAAGTTGGCGATTTGAGAAAAGTTAACCTCAGCATTGGTCGATCCGGTAAAAAACAGGAACTGGTCGCATTGATGCGAACCAATGTCACATAAAACACCACCGGCTTTCTCCGGATCAAAAAACCAGGCTGGGCGCGATGCCGGGCTCATTCGATGAGGTCCCATTCCTAAAGTTTGAATTACTTTGCCGATGGCGCCTGCCTGCACAAGCTCTCCGGCTTTAACCGAGGCAGGATTGGTAAGGCGCTCGCTATATAAAATAGAGTAGATACGCTTGGTTTCTTTCTGAACTTTTTTTACCTCTTTAAATTGTTCGAACGTGATAATTCCGGGCTTATCGGTAATGTAATCCTTTCCTGATTTCATCACCCGGATGCCAAGCGGTGCGCGGTCAACCGGAATACCAGCACTGGCAACCAATTGAATGGAACTGTCGTTTAGAATTTCTTCTTCTGACCTGGCTATTTTTACATTGGGAAATACTTTTGTAAAAGCTGGTAATAATTCAGGCTCTTTCGAATAAACGGCAATTAATTCTCCGCCGCCACCAATAATTGCATTGACAATTCCATAGATATGTCCGTGGTTAATTCCAATTACCGAGAATTTAATTTGCTTTTTCGGTTCAGGTCTGTTCTCAGGTTTTAAAATAACTTCAACAGGAGAGGAGCTGTTGTGTAAACTTCTTGCAAAACTGTCATCCGGAATAACAGAGATAGCAGCCATTCCGGCGGCTGAGGCTAAAGATTGTTTTAAAAAATTGCGTCTGTTGGATTGCATAATTGGTCTTTATGGGTTTTGGTTAACGAACTTACAAAATAGTTAGTTAAAACTGAATTCAATTTTTCAGATTAGCCGCGTTCTTCCTTAATTTAATTTAATCGCGACAAAACTTTTTAGGGTTTTGGTTGTCGATTCATTCATGAAAACGTCGATTTGTGAAATAGATGGCGGCTATACGATAATATTGAATGCTTTATATTAAATTTGGTCTATCACATAAGTCTAACAGCATGATTAAAGGGATTGAAAAGCCTTTCTTTTTGTTATTTGCTCTCGTAATTACACTTCAGGCTTTATCTTCAGAAAGATTTACTTCGGCACAAATAGACAGTCTTAGAAAACAGCTCGGCAAAACCGGAGGAAAAGATAGAATTTCCCTTCAACTTGATCTGGCAGAAGAGATTTTTGAAAACGAGGATCGAGAAGCACAAAACCTGGCAATTTCGGGATTGAGAGCTTCTAAAGATGAGGCTGATAATAATTTGCAAGCGCGAGCTTATTATATTCTGGGACGAATTTCTGCAAAACAAAACAAGAAAATTATTGCGGAAGCCTTTTATGATACCGCTTTAACTATTTCCGGCGTTTCGCAGAACAACTGGTTGAAAGGAGAAATTCTCTATAGAAAAGGCGTAATAAAACACGAGCGAAGTGAAGAGATCGAAGCGCTGAAGTATTTCAATGAATCGCTTCAGGCATCAAGATTATCGAACAATTTCAAGACCATGGGTTCTTCGTATTCAATGATGGGAACCATTTTCAGGGTTAATGGATTGTACGACAGGGCTATAGAATATATAATTAATGCCAGGTTAAATTACGAGAAAGCTAATTCACAGGAAGGGAAAGCCTGGTCGTCGTACATCTTGGGTCGCATCTATGCCGATTTAAAACTTTTGAACAAGGGGAAGGATTATTTTCAGGATGCGCTAGCAATTTATACAAAATTGGCAGCTATCGATGGAAACGAAGAAGGCATAGCAATTTGTATGGAGCAAATGGGCTTATTGAGTTGGGAGTTAGGCGATTTTCGCGAAGCGCAAACCTATATTAGTAAAGCGTTTCTGATATACACGGCCAGAAACTCAAAGTATGGTTTGGCCAGTACTCACAAGGATTTGGGAATAATCGAATATTCGATGGGTAACTATAAAGTTGCGAAAGAATACCTGAACGAGGCGCTGAAAATTAGCAATGAGATTGGAGAGAAACTGGGAATAGCCACTATATATGAATATATCGGGTTATGTAACATCGGTGAAGGTCGAGTGGGTGAGGGGCTTTCAGATTTGAATAAGGGCCTTTCGATTGCAACGGAGAATAGTCAGCGCCGATTACAACTCAATATATACGCCAAGCTGACAGAGGTTTATTTGAAATTAAACGACACCAAAAGCGCTATACAGAGCCAGAATAAACAGATTGAAATTCAGAATCTTATTTTGTCTGGAGCTGCCAACATCAAGATTGAGCAATTGCAGGCAATTTACGAGATTGATAAGAAGAACGACTTGATTGTGGAGCTGGAAAAGCAAAATGAAATTAATGTTTTAACAATCCGGCAGCACAAAACATCTCAATTAATAATGATTGTCGGGATTTTTATCGTGGTTGTAATTCTAGTGATTGTGTATTGGTTCAACATAAAGATTAGGCAGAAAAATGCTCAGCTAAAAGAGGCAAATGCCGCGAAAGACAAGCTTTTTGCAATAATAGCTCATGATTTGCGGGGCCCAACTGGCAATATGACTTATTTCCTGGAACACATAAAAGATTCGTTTAATGATTTTAGTCCGGAGGAATTGAAGAAGATACTGGAGTCGTTGTACCAGTCGGCCGAGAATGTGAATATTCTTCTTGAAAACCTGCTTATTTGGGCGCAATCGCAGTTAAATAAACTTGTAATCAAGCGGGAGAAATACGACTTAAAAGGAATTGTTGTGGAATCGCTTAGGGGAATAACTCCTTCAGCAAAAGGGAAAGAAATAGCTCTTAAGTTCGACCTGAAAGATGATTTGGAGGTATTTGCGGATCGCCAGATGGTTGAAACAATACTTCGCAACCTCTATAGCAACGCTGTTAAGTTTACCCAACGGGGTGGCTGGGTGGCGATTAAAACTGAAAAGAAGGACGATAAATATGCTCGTGTTAGCATTAGTGATAATGGTGTAGGCATTGAAAAAGACGCACTCTCGAAGATTTTTGATATTAACAGCAATTTTCATACTCCGGGAACTGAGAATGAAAAAAGCACTGGATTGGGATTAATTCTTGTTAAAGATTTCGTAGAGAAGAATAATGGAACAATTGCTGTTGAAAGCAGTGCAGGTAAAGGAACCACGGTTTCATTTACACTGCCTTTGGCTTAATACAAAGTATAGTCTGGATCAATGCCAGCGTGCTTTGTAGAGGGGATAAAAGCAGAAAAGGAAGTCATTTTTGACTTCCTTTTCTGCTTTGGCTCTCCAGGTAGGACTTGAACCTA
>DAOPZV010000189.1:0-2602 GCA_035353575.1 Prolixibacteraceae bacterium
GTTTCCGACCATCCAAATCGAAAACAGCGACCTCTACATTTTCCGATTTAGCAAGATCGTATTCAATAGTAGTTTCTTCTGAAAACGGGTTGGGATAGGCTTTAACTTTGAAAGTATTGGATTGCAGATTTTCACTGACTGAAGTTATTGGCGTGCCATTAACCTTTATTTCGTCGAACCAAATTTTTGTTGTTCCCAATGCACCGAATTCCGATATTATTTCGAATCGGTCAACCGCTTTCCAATCGAATTTCCCCTGCGCATTGTACCAGGTATTGTTGTCCCAGGCACCGGTTTCAGTAAAACTCTTCAACGGAATTCGAAGGTGATGCCACGCGCCATCCCACGCTACCTTTGTTTGATCGATGTCATAGCAAATCCGCCACGGGTGATCGCCAGCCGTTGTTGTCTTGGTATCTAAAAACCGAATCTGGAATTTGGTGCCGGGCGTATCACCTTTCACCCAAAAGTCCATTTCGTAGTTGTTAGCTACAAGCAGTGAGAGGTCTTTATCCGGCTTAAAATCGAATCCTGGCCCTGCGTACTGAGCGCTGCCTGTCCAATAAATGGCGTATTTTCCGGCTTCAGAATTTGTCGAATAATAATCGATCGTACCATTTCCGGCATTTCCTGATTCTAAAACTGAAGTGCCAATGTAATCGGTATAAATGTCAAACGGCCTGTTTTCAGGAGTAATGGAGAATACACTTTGTATTGGAACGTTAAATCCCAGGCTTTTAAGAATATCAACATCCAAATCATAGTCAAACATTTCGCTGCTTCCTTTCTCAAACAGTCCAAATCCACCCTGGTAATCCCAGCTTGTCCACGGAATTCCCTTTTCTTCGAGGTACTTGCGCACAACGTCGTACCAGTAAACACGGTCAGCGTGCGGACTATTGGGAATATAAACGCCAAACTCGCCACAAAAAACATCCAAATTCCTGCTGGTTTTAAAATTCACGGCAACATCTATCAATTGCTTCACTGCAGCGACTGTTCCATCATTTTTATAATTGTTCAGCGAACTTTCCACCCACGTACCTTTGGCACTGGCTGGAGTAGCAGGCATTCGGGCTGCATCATACGGAAAAGGTACTCCGGAAAGGTCCTGCATGTAACTGGTCCACGTGGCTCCCTGATGCGTAAACATAAAGGGGTCGTAAAAATGGAAGGTATAAATCAGGTTTGTGTCCGAATAGGTCGGCATGTTTTTCAGTTCATTGTAACTGTTGTAACCCGAAGCGCCAACCACAATGGTGTGTTTAGTATCGATACTCCTGATGGCATCGATTACTTTTTGCTGAATCTGGCACCAAACGGCAGTCGTTATCCCGTGGGGCTCGTTCAAAATCTCGTAATACACGTAATTCGAGCGATTTTTATAGTGCGTAGCCATTTGCGGCCAAACTTTCAGGAGAACAGATTCGATGGACGGTTGTGTATCAACATTGGGATCGAACGAATGGTCATCGAGCAACAGGTTTATCTTCAGTTCTTCGGCCCAATCCACCGCCTGATCAAGAAAATCAAAAAACAGTGGATCGATCACATAATCAGGCGAACCGTTGGTCATGTAATGCAGATTTATCGGCAGACGGATTATGTCGCAGCCCAAGCTCTTTATGTGTGCGAAATCGTCTTTGGTGTACTTGGTAAATTGAATTTGCCGGACACTACCCGTCTGAAACCAATTGGTTAGATTAACTCCTTTCGAAAAAGGGACTTCGGCGTGAAGAATACTAAAAGCAAAGATCAGGAAGATCGTAAGTAGTACCTTATTTGTTAATTTCATTGAAGTTAGGATAGTTAGGATAGTTAAGCTTTTTAGTCGCTCTAAAGTATCGAAAAATTTGATTTTATTTGTAATTGTATTTTTTACATTTTGATGGAAATACAAACTACAAACTAAATGTCTAACACTCCTGAAAATGAAACGTATCACGTTTTCAATCGTCGTGTTTTTTGGACTTTTATCTTTGAATTTAGGTTTTGCACAAACTGCAATCCGCATTGACATTGATCTCACCAAAGGTAAAATTCCGGTTTCGCCATACATTTACGGGAAGAACAATGTCTTACCCAATACCTACCTGAGCTCGGGCAACGACGAAATAACCAAAGCCAAAGAAGCCGGAGTGCGACTGGTTAGGCAGGGAGGCGGAAACAACAGCACCAAATACAACTGGCGCCTAAAACTTTCGAGCCACCCCGACTGGTACAACAACGTTTATGCAAACGACTGGGATGCCGCTGCCAAAACAATGCTTCAACAACTTCCAGGCGTGCAGGGAATGTGGTCGTTTCAGTTGTTGGGAAAAGCCGCATCGAATACCAACAACAATTTTAACGACTGGGGATACAACCAATCACAATGGTGGAGCGGCACCAGTCAAAATCTTGCGGGAGGCGGCAAACCAAACACTTCCGGCGGATCGAAAGCTGCCACTGAAGGTAATCCTGATCTATACCTGATGACATGGACATCGGACTCAACTGTCGGAATTCTGGACAAATGGTTTGGCTCCAAAGGGCTGGGCTACGACAAAAGCGAATTTGTGTACTGGGCTATGGACAACGAGCCCGAAATCTGGTCGGGAAC
>DAOPZV010000189.1:2702-7005 GCA_035353575.1 Prolixibacteraceae bacterium
GTTGGCCTGGCCGTAACCGAATCGGGGCTTAACTCTACAAACGCCAATGTACAGGCGGTTTTCTACGCTTCGACTTTAGGCGAATTCATGAAAAACGGTGTGGAAATTTACACGCCCTGGAGCTGGAATGTAGGCATGTGGGAAACGCTCCACCTGTTTAGCCGCTACAACCAGAAGAACTACGTTCAGGCCACTTCACAGAACGACCTGCTGGTTTCAGCTTATCCAACGGTTAACATCAATGCCGATTCTATTACAGTTGTTTTGGTCAACCGCTCGCTTACCGACAAGCAAACCGTGAATCTGAATTTTAACGGCATTAAAGTAAATCCTGATTCCTACGGCATGTATTCCATTTCAGGATTAGGCACAACCGAAACTTTTTCGTCGCACTACAACAACGGACTTAAAAAATCACAGGTTCAGGCGACCGCTACGGCAGTGACTGTTGAACTGGCGCCGCTTTCTGTGAACTCCATCGCAATGAAGTCGCTGGTTATGGGCAATTCTCCAGAAATAAAAAAGAGTGCTTTTAAAGCCAAAGTCTATCCCAATCCTGCAAACGATGCGATTTCTCTGGATTTCTCGGTGTCCGGTCATAGCAGGATTAACATCGATATCTTCAATTCAAACGGTCAACTCATAAAAAATGTTGTCAATTCGTTATTTGAGTCAGGAGATCATCAAATAAGCCTGAATATTAACGAATTATATAACGGAGTCTATTGGGTGAAATTCAACTCTGATACCAATAGCGAGACTGTTAAGCTGGTTAAAGCTAAAATCAATTAATTTAGCAGGGAAACAGGAGAGGAATTTCAATCGAAGTTCCTCTTTTCATTAAAATTCTCTGGAGTACAAAGCTTTGTAAATTGGTCCTTGCGGTGTTAGTAAACTTTCGAAAAGAACCACTTTATTGATACTAACCGCATCAAAAACCGTTTGCCCGTAGTCGTTCACCAACGTATCGATGATCGCTTTATCTGCCAGAAATTTCATTCGGGCAATGGTTAAATGTGGTTTTAATGGCTTTTGATCGAAATTAAAACCATTTTGCCGTAATAAATCACCTAACTTATGGTGGGCGGGGATGATATTCTGCAAACTGTTTAAACCTAGCCAAAGCACATTGGGATCGCGCCGACTGGGAAATACTCCAACGCCTTCAAGTTTTGAACTGAAAGCAGCTACATCGCTGAATGACTGTTCTATCATCTGTCTCAGTACATCTACTTTTTCATCGGGAGTGTCGCCCAGAAAATACAAGGTAATGTGCCAGTTTTCGGGCTTCACCCAACTCATTTTATTGAGTCTCATCCGGCTGTTGTTCTTCCACGACTCAACTTTTTGAATGGCTTTCGTTGATGAGACAGGTACGCCAATAAATAAGCGCTTGGTCATGTTAGAACATTTTACATTTGACTCTGGATAAACCGCAACTGCTTTTCGAGCATCGAAATTTTGTGCATTTCAAACCCGGCTTTTCGCGCAGTTTCAATCGGTTTAGAGTAAATATACTCAATTTCCATTGGCCGGCGATGATCGTAGTCGAGTTTCATGCTTGGCGCATAAGGCTTCATTTTAATGGTCATATCAATCATCTGCTGTGCCAGCGCTTCTTTTAGCGGCACACCGCACGCATTGGCACCACGAATTACTTCCAGCATCAGTTCTTTCGAAAGTTCGCGCGTTTGTTCGTTGGCCATTATTTTGTCGGTCGTTGTATTCAGTACGACCGTCATTCCGTTGAACGGAATATTCCACACCAGCTTCTGCCAGCGAGCAAATTTCAGATCGGGCAACAAATCGGCTTTAATTCCTGCCTCCTGAAAATCGGAAACCACTTGCTCCAAAACAGCATTTCCCGTTACATTGTACGAAGCAATATTCAATTTTCCATAGTCAAGGTGATTGATGTGTCCGGGGCCAATTTTGTTGGAGCAAATAAAGGCCAATCCACCAGCGAACATGGTTTCGGGCAACTGTGCCGACAGGTCTTCCTCCAGTCCAAGGCCATTTTGCAACAGAATAACTATTGATTTATCATGAACAATTGGGCGAAGTATTTCAGGCAAATGGTGATTTCCGGTAGTTTTCAGGCAAACCAAAACCACGTCGCATTTCGGCATATCATCCGGATTCTTGTATGCATTTACTTGTGGCAAATGAAAATTGCCTAAAATAGAATCAACGCGAAGTCCATGAATTTTAACGTACTCGAAATCGCTCCTGAATAGAAAATGAACTTCCTGTCCGGCTTTGGCCAACATTCCACCATAAAATCCGCCAAGTGCACCTGTGCCAATTATGCCATATTTAATTGCCATATTGCTGAAATAAGGGGTTTCAGGCAAAATTAACGGCAAAACAGGTTTAGTTTTAACCAATCCGAAATCAACTCATTTATTGGTAACAAAAAAATTACACAATGCAGTTTTATTGAGCAGGTGACTTGAAGTCACCTGCTCAATAAACTCCACGAACTCGCATGAAACTTCAGGAAATCACAAATTTCTGCCAAGGCTTGCTTTGACTCGCGAAAAAGATTTCCAAACGCCGGATAGCAGTGGCACATCCCCTCGCCCACCAGCAAAGTAACGTCAACCCCAGCTTTTTGTGCTTTCTCAGCAAACCGAATCGAATCATCACGCAAAATTTCGTTGCTACCCGCGCTAATGTGAAGTGGCGGCAACCCTTTCAAATCGCCGTAGAGCGGCGAAATATAGGGGTTTCGCTTGTCGTTTCCTCCCGCATAAAACGCACTGGCATTTTCCGAACTTCCTTTGGGCGACAGGCACTTTTCTACATTCGAGATGTACGATTCGCCGGTTCGGGCTAAATCGGTCCAGGGCGATAGAACCGCCGCAGCGGCAGGCAAAGCAATGCCTTCATCTTTAATGGCCAGCAAGGTTGCAAGGCACAATCCCGCACCCGCCGAATCGCCTGCAAATACAATATTTCGCGCTTCAAAACCATTTCCCAGAAGGTAGTGGTACGCAGCCAAAGCATCGTTCAATGCTGCCGGAAATGGATTCTCAGGAGCCAACCTGTAATTGAATACCAGCGCATTGATGCCGCTTCCCTTCACAAACTTTACTACATGGGGGCGATGCAATTCGGCTGAACCGGTCACATACATTCCCCCATGAAAATAAAGCGTTGCTTTCTGAACATTGTTTTCCGGAAGTTTCATCCATTCGGCACCCATTTGGCCAATGGAAACCGGCACTATCTCAACCCCGGGAGGAAGCTTTCCAAACATCTTCCCTCCTTTTTCAGTCAATTCTCTCAACTTTCGCACGCCTTCGGGCGATGGATCAAAAGCCTGCTTCCGCAGTTTTCCCCTGAACAGATGGCGGTTAACCATCAATCCAAGAATAATTTTGCTTTTTAAACTTTGCATATCAATTGTTTCTAGTTTCATTTCAGGAGCATTCCCAATAAAATTTGCTTGTCAGGCATGGTAAATCTGTCACCATAAATGGCTTTGTTCAGCGCCAACCCATTGATCGACGAAAAAAACTGGGTAGCCATCTGTTGCGGGTCATAGTTTTTGATTGTGCCATCGGCCTGTCCTTGCTTAAAAATGCGAACCATGACGTCGTATTTCACGTCGTTTTGTGTCCGGATAATCGCTTTGGCTTCTTCAGGATAGGCGTCGGTCAAGGCCGTTTGCGTGATAAGGAAGTAATAAGCCGATGTGTTTGCATTGGTTTCAAAGCCTTTCAACAAACCGTCCACCGCTAAAACTACTTTTTCGCGAGCTGAAACCGGAAGCTTCTCAAGATTCAGCGCGGCTTCGTTCATTTTGGTCATGGCTCCCGCAATGAGTTCTACGAAAATCTCCTCTTTCGACTTGTAGTAGTGATAAACCAAGCCCTGCGACATACCGGTTTTTTCGGCAATGTCGCTTATTCGGGTTGCAGCGAGCCCTTTCGTGGCAAACAAAAGCAATGCCGAGGCAAGTATTTTTTCCCGGCGTTCGTCTCTTACTTTCTGGTTGGCTTCTTTGTTTCTTGGCATTTAAAATTGAATATTTATTCAATGCAAAAATAATAGAAAAAACAAAGCACAACCATTCTCTTTTGATTTTTTATGGAAAATACCTGCTTTTTCGCCTTTCTGGAGTTCAAAAATGAAAAAGAAGTCTGGTTATAAACATTTTGCAGAGCCCAACAGTTAGTTATTAAGCAAATCCTTAATTAAATTACCATTGTATGAAAATCGCATCCATCATTGTCCGAATCCTCATGGGAGCTATGTTTGCTTTCGCGTCAATTGCCTTCTTCCTGAAGCTTTTTGA
>DAOPZV010000190.1:0-6934 GCA_035353575.1 Prolixibacteraceae bacterium
AAATGACGCTCCACGCGCGGAAGATTATCGGGGTAAACAAGCATATCGCCGCGTGAAATGTCGATTTCGTCTTCGAGCGTGATGGTTACCGATTGCGGCGGAAACGCTTCGTCGAGGTTTCCGTCGTAGGTAATGATTTCCTTTATTTTCGAGGTTTTGCGCGACGGCAGCACCATAATTTCTTCGCCTTTTCGAACGATTCCGGAGGCTATTTTTGCCGAAAATCCGCGAAAATCGAGGTCAGGACGAAGCACGTACTGAACCGGGAAACGCATGTCGTCGAAGTTGCGGTCGCTGCTGATGTGTACGGATTCGAGGAATTCCAGCATACTTGGTCCGTGATACCAAGGCATCAGGGTAGTCGGCTCCACCACGTTTTCGCCTTTCAAGGCCGAAAGCGGGATGAAGTTGACATCCGGTACATCCAATTGAGTCACGAATGCTTTGTAATCGGCACAAATGTCGTTGAATACTTTTTGATCGTAGTTCACCAAATCCATCTTGTTCACGGCCAAAACTACGTGTTTAATCCCCAGTAGCGACACCAAAAATGTATGGCGACGGGTCTGTGTAATCACGCCCTTGGTGGCATCAATCAGGATGATGGCCAGGTTGGCGGTTGATGCGCCGGTAACCATGTTGCGGGTGTACTGCGTGTGCCCGGGCGTGTCGGCAATAATGAATTTGCGTTTGTTGGTCGAGAAATAGCGGTAGGCCACGTCGATGGTGATTCCCTGTTCGCGTTCGGCTTTCAGCCCATCGAGCAACAAAGCGTAATCAATTTCTTCGCCGGCATGGCCAACGCGTTTGCTGTCGCGTTCCAATGCTGAAAGTTGATCTTCGTATATTTTCTTGCTGTCGAACAGCAAACGGCCAATCAGTGTCGATTTTCCATCGTCAACCGAACCGGCAGTAAGCAATCTCAGCAAATCTTTTTTCTCGTCCTGATCGAGGTATGCGTTGATATCAATAGTTGGTGTTGTCATATTAAAATGTTGTCGTTGTTGTAATTGTTGTCGTTGTTGTCAGGTTTTCCAATTGGTTTCGACGTAAGTAATAAAGTTTGAGATTTTAACTCCTAATTTATTTAGTTCCTCAATTATTCCCTGCCAACCGGTTTCAGGATGAACTGCATTTAAGAATTCAGCCTGAGACGTTGATTCCAATAATGAGGCATGACTATAAACCAGAAACTTTATAAAATCGGCTTTGTACCTTCTCCTGCCATAGCCTTCAACAATATTGTCTTTTATTGACTGGCTCGAACGTCTGATTTGGCTGCCAGTTTCGAACTTATCGGGATTGGGAAGTTTAATCGTCATGAAATATATCCGAACAGCTATATCAAATGCCTGTATATATATTTCAAGATCTTTATAACTTTTCATTTCTATCAGTTTTGGCGTTGATTTTTAACAATGACAACAAAACGAACAATGACAACAATTATAACCTTTCCCTCCCCGACAACTTTTAAAAATACCCTTCCCGTTTTTTCTGTTCCATAGAGCCGTCCTGGTCGAAGTCGATCACGCGGGTGGTTCGCTCCGAAACGGTTACGGTCATCATTTCTTCCACGATTTTCTCGATGGTATCGGCTTCCGATTCAACGGCGCCGGTAAGCGGGTAGCAGCCCAGGGTGCGGAAACGAACCATTTTCATTTCAGCTTTTTCGGCCATTTCTTTCGGCATTCTGTCATCGTCAACCATAATCAGGTTACCGTCAACGTTTACTACCGGGCGTTCTTTGGCAAAATACAAAGGCACAATTGGTATTTTTTCCAAACGGATGTATTGCCAAATGTCCAATTCTGTCCAGTTCGAAATGGGGAACACGCGAATCGATTCGCCTTTGTGAACGCGGGCGTTGTAAATGTCCCACAATTCGGGGCGCTGGTTTTTCGGGTCCCACTGGTGAAACTTATCGCGGAACGAGAAAATACGCTCTTTGGCACGCGATTTCTCTTCGTCGCGGCGGGCGCCACCAAAAGCAGCGTCGAATTTATACAAGTTGAGGCCTTCAAGTAAAGCCTGGGTTTTCATTACATCGGTGTGGTATTTGCTTCCGTGTGTGAATGGGCCAACACCAGCTTCGTAAGCCGCTTTGTTGTAATGAACAATCAGGTTCCAACCGTTTTCGCGGGCATAATTGTCGCGGAATTCAACCATTTCGCGGAATTTCCATTTCGAGTCGATGTGCATCAATGGGAATGGAACTTTTCCGGGGTAAAACGCTTTTTCGGCAAGGCGAACCATTACCGACGAATCTTTTCCGATGGAATAAAGCATAACCGGATTTTCGAACTCGGCAGCCACTTCGCGGATGATGTGAATGGCTTCGGCTTCGAGCTCTTTCAGGTGCGAAAGACTATATTCTGTCATATCTTTTGATTACATTTTGAGCGCGCCAAAATAATACTTTTGACTCTTTTATTGCTTGGTATTAATACTGAATAGCAAAAAATAACGACGAATTAATTTTTGATGACTGATATTTTGGAAAAGTTGTCAGCAAGCAATGAAATCAGGATTGGCTAAATCTTTCTTGTTGTAAACCAACTCTGTTTTCAAGTCGTGGAGGTAAATGTTTTTACCGGCAGCCTTTAAAATCGCGTGCCCCGACGCAGTATCCCATTCCATCGTTTTTCCAATTTTAGGATAAACATCAATAGAACCTTCTGCAATTAAAGCAAGTTTTAGTGCGCTTCCAATGGCAGCCAATTTTAAATTTTCATGCTCCGTTTTCAGTCTGTCGATGTAATTCTGAGTCTCGGCGTTCATGTGCGAACGGCTGGTTGCAACAACAAAATCCGTAGAATTATTTGAAACAGGAAGTTTCTGCCCTTGAATAATCAATTCCTGAAAATTACAATCCAATTCAGGATAAGCAAGTTTATATGCGCCTTGCCCAATAATTCCGGCATAAAGGATCCTGAAAACCGGAACGTAAATGATTCCTGCAATGGGTTCAGTCTTGTGCATAAGGGCTATGTTCACAGTGAATTCGTCGTTGCGTTTAATGAATTCTTTGGTTCCGTCGAGTGGGTCGACCAACCAGTAATATTCCCATTTTTGCCGTTCCTGAAATGCGGTGTGAATGCCTTCCTCGCTTAAAATTGGAAGTTGTGTGGACTGTAATATCTCCTGAATCTTTTTGTGCGCATTCTTGTCAGCCTTGGTTACCGGGGTAAAATCTTCTTTGGAAACAACCTGAAAGTCTTCGGTTTGGTAAACTTTCAATATTTCCTCTCCAGCTAGAATTGCTGCTTTTATGGCTGTATTTAACTGTAACTCCAGATCCATAATCATGGGTTTACGACAATTATATCTTCCACCGAAATTTCGATTAAAGCCGAATGTCCGATATTTTCCAGCTCTATTGCCACAGTGTTTTTGCCGTTTCGTTTAATCAGCTTGCCACGAAGTCCGATAAGCGGTCCGGCGATAACTTCAATGGTTTGGCCGGGTTCAAGTTGTTCTCGCGTAATTTCGATATTCAGATTGTCTTGTTTTAGTAGAAGCTTTAAGTAGTCTATCTGTCTTTCAGGAATTACCGCTGCGGAACCCTCGAATCTGACGTAAGTGACAATGTGGTTTGACTGAAGAGCCAAATCGTATTCTTTCCGGCTAACTTTCACGAACAAGTATCCTGGAATCAAGGGCATATCGACCCATTTTTTGCGGTCGCTCCACTGTCGTAATTTCTTTTGGAGAGGTAGAAAAGCTTCGATATCTTTAGCATTAAGATCGCTTAAAGCTTTCTTTTCGGCCCTGGATTTCACATAAACAGCGTGCCAGACATACTCGTTGGGTAAAATTATTTTTTCCATACCTGATCTCTTACCCCATAAATTCGCTCAATGATATCCACAACTTTCAAGCCTTCAAGCGCATTTGTACTAATTGGCACTTTCCCATTTAATGTATCAACCACGTTTTGAATGACAAGATGATGATTCTGGGCCGATCCTTTGTATAGTCCGTAATCGTTTGGCGGGGCGCTGGCCTCCAGTTCCGGCATTTGGTATCCCTCAATGTTACAGTAAACCACTTCATTCATATATTGGCCAGCTACTTTAATAGTTCCTTTTTCGCCAATTATAGTGAGGCTGCTTTCCAGATTTTCGGCATAAATGGCGGTCGAATAATTTAGTGTACCAATGCCTTCATTAACGAATTCGAAGTTTACGATTCCGGTATCTTCAAAGTCGGTAAGTGTTTGGTGGTTAAAGTCTTTAAATTGTCCGGCAATGCTTTTTATATCACCAAACAGCCAATACATGATGTCGATAAAATGCGAGAATTGGGTAAAAAGTGTTCCTCCATCGAGTTGAGCGTCACCATGCCAGTTTTTACGGGTGTAGTAGCGGTTGTCGCGATTCCAGTAGCAATTGATCTGAACGTGATACAGTTTGCCCAACAGTTTTTCGGTCATTACATTTTTTAGCCAAACTGAAGGTGGTGAATATCTGTTTTGCATTACGCAGAACACGTTTTTGTTCTTTTCCAACGACTTGAAAACGATCTTTTCGGCGTCGGATTTGCTTAGTGCGATCGGTTTTTCAATTACCACATGCACTCCTTTTTCCAGTGCTTTTAACGCCATTTCCGCATGAAGTCCGTTGGGAGTACAAATGTTTAGTACATCCAGATCCTGTGTTTTTTCAAGCATTTCGTCGAGCGACTGGTAAAATGGAACTTCGGTATGAGAAATTTTACAGGCTTCGGGCGAAAGAATATCGCAAACGGCAGCCAGTTCGGCATTTGGGTTGCGAAGAATCATCTCAGCGTGGCGTTTGCCGATGTGTCCTTGTCCGACAACAGCAAATCGTACTTTCTTTTCAGTTGACATGGGTAAATTCTATTGGGTGATTTTTGATACTTTTCCGTTGGCCAGCTGGTATTTCTCCTGACTTTCGGGACAAATGGCAATTCCTTCAGCGTTAAACCTGAGTTTGTGGCCGTATTCACTCATCCATCCCGATTGCCGCGCCGGGTTGCCAATAACCAAAGCATAATCAGGAATGTTTTTGGTAACCACGGCTCCGGCGCCTACAAAAGCGTACTTGCCAATGGTTATACCGCACACAATGGTTGCGTTAGCGCCAATAGTTGCGCCTTTTTGTACCAGGGTGGTTTTAAATTCGTTGCGGCGGGCAATGGCGCTGCGTGGGTTTATCACATTGGTGAAAACGGCAGATGGCCCGAGGAAAACATCGTCTTCACAGATCACGCCGGTGTAAACCGAAACATTGTTCTGGATTTTAACTCCATTGCCAATTTTCACTTCAGGAGAAATAACCACATTTTGGCCAATTGAGCAATTGTTCCCAATTGAGCAATTGGGCATAATGTGGGTGAAATGCCAGATTTTTGTTCCTTCACCTATTTGGCAGCCCGTATCGATTACCGCAGTTTCGTGAGCAAAATATGATGTTCCCATTAGCTGAAAAATTCCCGAATTGCCGAAACAATGTAGTTGAGTTGCTCTTCCGTCAATTCTGTATGCATCGGCAAAGATAATACTTGTTCCGAAAGTTTCTCAGAAACGGGGAAATCGCCTTTTTGATAGCCTAAATATTGATAGGCCTCCTGAAGATGCAATGGCATTGGGTAGTACACCATCGACGGAATTCCTTTTGTTGCCAGAAACTTCTGGAGCTCATCTCTTTTTTTCAGCACCTTGATGGTGTATTGATGAAACGTGTGCGTGCTGTACGAAGCTCTTGCCGGAATAATCACTTCGGAAATATCGGCTAGCGTACGATCGTAGAAGTCAGCCGATTTTTGGCGAGAGACAATGTAATTGTCGAGGTAGCGCAACTTAACATTTAGTATCGCGGCCTGAAGTACATCGAGTCGTGAGTTCATTCCAACTTGTTGGTAATAATATCGTTTGCTCATTCCGTGGTTAGCAATCGATCTCATATTCTGAGCTAAATCATGATTGTTGGTGTAAATAGCGCCACCGTCGCCGAATGCTCCGAGGTTTTTCGTTGGGAAAAACGAGTTACAGGCAATATCACCTAACGTTCCGGCTTTTGCAGCCATACCATTGCTGAAAATATATTCGGTCCCCAGGGCCTGGCATGCATCTTCGATAACAATTAAACTGTTATCCTGTGCAGTTTTTATAATTGGCTCCATATCTGCACATTGCCCATATAGATGCACCGGAACGATTGCTTTACTTAAATGTGTAATATGCTGATCGATTAGCTCCGGCCTGATTGTGTAGGTATCCGGATCTACATCAACCAAAACAGGGCTCAGTTTCATCAGGGCTAATACCTCTAGTGTTGATACAAAAGTGAAAGGACTTGTAATAACTTCATCTCCGTCCTTTAAATCAGAACTCATCAGGGCTATTTGCAGGGCATCGGTCCCATTTCCGCATGAAATAACATGGCTTACATCCAAATATTTTCTCAGATTTTCTTCGAACTCATTAACCTTCCCGCCTTTTACGAAAACAGATGATTTGATAACTTCCTGCATCTCAAAATCGATCTCTTGCTTTATTTTTAGGTACTGATTGTACAAATCAACCATTTGAATATTCATAGCTGCAAGTTTTAAGTATAACTTGTAAATTTACTTTTTATGTATAATGCCTTGCGAAAAAATGTTATCAGCATTAATAAGAACGGCAATCCAAATTGTTTCTGATTTTCCAATTTTTCTACGAGAGCAAAATTAGAAATTGTTTCATGTACCGGCTTATTTATCAGAAAAATAGAATGCAATAAATTTCGATATAGATTTAAGGTGCACATAATCAGTGAGATATATTATTATTTGCTTTTTTTTTGAAAGGGTTTTGTTTTTTTGATTTGAAAGTCTACTTTTGCAACCGCTTTTGAAAAACAAAGGCAAATAAGGATGACTCAGTAGCTCAGCAGGTAGAGCACATCCCTTTTAAGGATGGGGTCCT
>DAOPZV010000191.1:0-3837 GCA_035353575.1 Prolixibacteraceae bacterium
GTTATCCAGAATTTCGGGCTTGATGAGCGACGACGCAAAAACCAGGTCGGGCTTGAGCATCAGTAACTTTTCGATGTTCACATTCACGGCTGTGGCCACCACCGGAATTTTGTCGGTAGCTTCAACCGGACAATAATTGGTACAACCCACCAAACGGCCCTGTTCACCCATCAGGTAAAGACTTTTGGTCATCCACGGAACCAGCGAAACGATGCGCTTGGCTTCCTGTGCCTGAGCAAACAGGCAAACTATCAATAAAATACTGAGGAAAACTATCTTTTTCATACTTGGAACTTGAAATTTGAAACCTGAAACTAATTGATCTCCAAAAACCAGTGATTATCCCTGAAACTGACGTCTCCCTTTTGGAAGGCCACCGGATGTTTGAAGTTGGGACCGTCGAACACAAACGAATGAAACTCGCCCAGCTCGGCACACACATCAACACCCTCGATTTTCGAAAGTTCGGACACAAAATCCTGATCGTAAACACGTCCAATGAAATTTTCGGTTAACTGTTTGGCATTCACCGAAACCACAATGGTTCGAAATCCCGACAGGATAATCTCAACAGCCAGTTCCTGAACAGGGTTATCCCACAACGGGAAAATGGCCTCAACACCGCACTCGCCACAAACCCGCTCTATCCAGTGGCGGTGCTCCCACAGGTAAATATCGCCAAAAACGCCACCAGAGATTCCCTGCTCTTTCAGTTTCAGGATGGCTGCTTTAAAATTCCGTTCGTAGCTGACGCGGTCGGTTTTGGGTTGCAGCAACTCAATTTCTAAAGCCTCGGCCTGCCGCACAATCATGCTGCTATGGATGCCGTGCGAGCGCGAAAAATCAGAATCGCTGTCGCACATGTTCAGGAGAACTTTTACCTCGTGCTCGCCCGATTTCTGGACGCGGTACAAGGCCAGCATACAATCTTTGCCACCGCTCCACGATGAAAATAACTTCATTTTTCTAAAAATTATTCCGGAAGAAACAGAATGAAAATGCGATAAGATGCTTTTCACCGATCTTTTTTCCCGAAGATTCGACTTTTGTTGATTTTGAACTGGCAGGTCTTCTGGCTCACCTCGCTTTTTGCGGCCTTCCCATCCCCAAAAGGAACAGTGGCAGAGGTTGCAAAAGCATTACAGAGGCTTACAGCTGCGGGTACAGCTCCGGTTTTGCACCGGATTCCCTTTTCAGATAAGTTTTCAATTAAGAAAACCCATCAACCAATACGCAGCAAAAGTAGAAAATTATCCTTTTATCATGTCGAGGATGATCGGTTTTAATCCACTAAAGAAAAATTCGACGGCAATCACCATGACAATCAATCCCATCAAGCGCATCATGACGTTGATTCCCGTTTGTCCGAGTATTTTGAGAATGCGCGATGAGCTGTAAAAAACGAGGTAAGTGATAAACATGACCACCAAAATCATGCTAAAAAGAATAATTTTTCGGGTGATCGTTGATGCATCTTCCATTAAAACGATTGAGTTGGTAATGGCACCGGGTCCACAAATCATCGGGATGGCCAACGGAGTGACTGAGATATCGTTCACGTATGTTTTTACTTCCGAATCCTTAATTTTCACTTGTCCGAGCCGTGCCTGAAGCATGTCCATGCCCATGATAAAAAAGATAACTCCACCAACCACCCTGAAACTGTTAACCGATATACCGAAGAATTTGAAAAGCAATTGTCCGGAAAGAGCAAAAATGACAATGGTGATTAATGCCACAATCGATGCTTTCCGTGCAGTCCGGGTACGTTCCTTATCCGTCAAACCGGCGGTCATGGTCATAAAAACCGGCATGGTACTCAGTGGATTGATCAGCGTAAAGAACGAGGTAAAACATAAAAGTCCGAAGGAAAGGGCATCGTTCATGAGTCAAAGTTTATCGTTTCCGGTAAAGGTAAAAAAGTTCTGAGATTTTGACCGGCCAGGTTGACATGGGGATTCGATGCGTGAATTATCATTTTAGTCCCAGACTCCGGCAATTTTACTATTTTTGCAGCATTAAACTCTCTTTGTAAATATCAGTTAGTGAATAGCTTTTAGTCAGGGCTTCACTTTAAGTGAAACCCTGACTGGCAAAATAGCTATCGACTCGTTCTCTTTCCTGAGAACTAAATTTTTATGTCCAAATTTTTATAAAGAGAAGTTTATGAAATACAAAAAAATAGCCGTGTTGGGTGGCGGTGGCCGCACAGGCAAATATCTTGTCAATCAATTAATCAACAAGGGTTTTCAACAGAAAGCACTGCTTCGGCATCCCGAACAGTTTTTCATTCAAAGTCAGCAAATCGAAATCGTGAAGGGCGATGCAACCCATCCTGAAAGCATTCACCAATTGGTCGAAGGTTGCGAGGCCATCATCAGTGTGGTTGGGCAGCGACCCGGCGAACCGTTGGTGGCCTGCCGGACAACCCAAAATCTCCTCGATGCGATGAACCACTTCGGCATCAAACGCCTGATTTTGCTAGCCGGACTGAATGTGGATACACCATCTGACCAAAAAGGACAGGAAACACTAATGGCTACTGAGTGGATGAAAGCCAATTTCCCGGAAATACATGCCGATCGCCAAAAATCGTATGCACTGCTGGAGCAAAGTTTGCTGGATTGGACACTGGTTCGTATTCCGTTTATTGAATTTCAGGAAGCCTGCGGAGAAATAGCAGTGAACCTCAAAGATTGTCCTTCAGGAAAAATAAACGCCGAAAGCCTGGCGGTTTTCCTGGTCGATCAGCTTTTAGACGAAAGTTATTACCGGAAAGCGCCGTTTGTGGCCAGCGTTTAAATACATAGTGAGGGCTTCACTTTGAGTGAAACCCTCACTTCTATCTTCAAAATATTTGTGAATCAGTCTAATTCCTTATTCCCACACTCCGGCAATTTTTTCACCACACTTGGGGCAGCAACCTTTCGCCAAATCGTTTTTGACCACGGTAAAACCCCGCCGTTCGACCACCACCTGATTGCATTTGGAACAGATGGTATTCTGCGCTTCCAAACCCGGAACGTTGCCGATGTACACGTATTTCATTCCCGCCGCCAGCGCAATATCGCGTGCCTGGGTGAGCACGCCAATGGGCGTAGCCGATAACTGCGTAAGTTTATAATCTGGATGAAAGCGGTCGAAATGCAGTGGAAAATTCGCCAGTCCGTTATCAACCAGCCAGTTGCACATGCGCTTGATCATGTCAAGGTTATCGGTCCAACCGGGAACCACCAAGTTGATAATTTCGAGCCAAACGCCCAATTCAGCAAAGGTTTTAAGCGTATTCAAAACCGGATTGAGAGTTCCCAGGTTTAGTTTGCGGTAAATTGCATCATCAAACGATTTCAGGTTCACGCTGGCGGCATCAATATATTTGCACCATTCAGTTAAAGGCTCCGGATTAATGTAGCCGGCTGTAACCAGCACATTTTTGATTCCCACCTGCCGGGCCAGTTTTGCCGAGTCGAGCGTGTATTCATAAAACGAGATGGGCTCCGAGTACGTGTAGGCAATGGATTGGCATTTGGCGGCAATGGCCTGCTCAACAAGCTTATCGGGCATCAGGTCGTAATTTCGCGTTTCCTTCGGACTCACCTGCGAGATCGTCCAGTTTTGACAATTCAGGCAGGCAAGGTTGCAGCCAGCCGTACCAATTGAAAAAGCTTTTGATCCGGGTAAAAAATGATTGAATGGCTTTTTCTCGATCGGATCGACGTTTATAGCACAGGGATTTCCGTATGAAATGGTATAAATTTTTCCCTGATGATTAATCCGATTGTGACAAATTCCAGCTTTCCCCTCTCCTATCAAACATTCATGCGGACAAAGCAAACA
>DAOPZV010000191.1:3937-6912 GCA_035353575.1 Prolixibacteraceae bacterium
GCCGATTTCCAACCATTCCAGCCAATTCCGGCTTTGTCCTGAGCACAGTGACCCAAAAATTCATCTTTGTTCCAGCCCGTTGTGTCGGCTACCTGAGGGAGAAAAGTTCCGGTTTGATTTCCCTTTTTGATATAAATTCCCTGCTTCCCCAATTCAAATTCATCAACCGATTTTATCTTTTTCAATGGTGTAAGTACCGAAATTTCTATTTCCAGACCATCCACTTCGCCCGACAATACCGGATTGAACCGATAATCCTGTGTGGCGGCAGCAATGGCCATCGATTGAACCACTTTCCACAGGGGTTGTCCGGGTTCAAAACGGCCGATACACCCGCGAAGTTTTCCTTCCTTATTCAGGGTAACAAAAGCGCCACAAGGTGTTTTAAGTGCCAGACTCAATTCGCCCGGATCAGGATCGGTGGTAATTCCCTTTTTTATATAGTCATTAATTGTTTTGCGGGCCAGCTTCAGCAAATAGCTCTTGTCTTCATCAAAAAGCGTATAGGTTCCAACATGATCAGCTTCATCAACCTGACTAAATGCTATGGCATAATATCCAACGACCCGGTCTTTTTCGCCATAGGGTGAGTCTCCCGAATTTTTATACTGAATCAAGTCAACCGCCATATGGTGCATTTTTTCAGTCATATATAGCAAGGTGAGCACCGAACTCCAACCGCACAAACTGGTGGCCAGACCGGGAATATCGGCCGATTTATTTTTCTCGAGCGTAGCCAGAAGTTTGGCCGGACTATTGGTTTGTATGGCTTCAGCCGTTGTAAAATCGGTCCTGCAGGCATTTTTATAACTCGGGTAGTGCGAAAAATCGGTACTGATCACAAACAGATTCTTTTCGTTCAGGTAAGGTTTCAACGCAGTTGCCAGTTTTTGCGGGGTGTCGCCCGTGTTTGGTCCTAAAATTATCGGTACAATTCGGAAGTCATTTTTCAGGTAATACTGCAAAAAAGGCAATTGCACTTCCAGACTGTGCTCATACAAATGCGGTTCGGCGTACGATTTCAGAATTTTGTTATCGGCAACCAGCTTTTTTGCCAAAACCGTATCTACTTTCACAATGCCGAACGGCGTTTCATAATCGCCGTCGCAATAAACTGATGCACCCTGAAAGGCAGTTGTATGGCTCGATCCGATGACAAAAATGTGCTCGAATTTCCGGTTGGGATCGATCTGGTTGAAGCCCGACGCAGCCACCTCGCCGCTATAGACATAGCCAGCATGCGGTACCACAATTGCCAGCGGATTTTTTCCTTCCCTGCGTGGCTCAGCTCCCGCAAACAGTTGTTGCAACTGGGCTTTCAGCGTATCCGGATTGTCGCTGTAAAATCGCCCGGCAGCATACGCTTTTCGGTTTTGCGTGGCATCCTGCCCAAAACCTCCGGTTGAAAAAAACATCCCCAATAGCATAAAAATTAAATATTTGGTTTTCAAGCCTATACTCTTTAATTTCAGTTAAAGTTACGACTTATTCAGGGCAATTATTCCGAAATAATTCTGAATTTATTGGGGCAAAAACAAAACAGTGAAAATATTACTTTTACACAACTAAAATTTCTGATGTGGCTCAAAAAATACTACTGATCACACCGCCGTTTACGCAGTTGAACACGCCCTATCCGGCAACGGCTTACCTGAAAGGGTTTCTGAATACGCAGAATATTGCTTCGTTTCAGTGCGATTTAGGCATCGAAGTAATCCTGAAACTGTTTTCTTCGGAAGGCCTCGCCTCCCTTTTCTCCGGTTTTCCGTGTCCGGTCTCCGGTCTTTCAGCAAATTCTCAGCGTATCTACAACCTGCGCGACAGCTACATCCAAACCATCGATCAGGTGATCGCATTTTTGCAGGGAAAAAATGAGGTACTTGCCCACGTGATTTGCGAAGGCAACTTTTTGCCCGAAGCCTCGCGCTTTGCCCAAACCGATGACCTTGAATGGGCTTTCGGAACGATGGGAACGCGAGACAAAGCCAAACATTTAGCCACACTTTACCTCGAAGATTTATCGGATTTGATCGTAGAAGCCGTCGATCCGCATTTCGGGTTTAGTCGTTATGCAGAGCGATTGGGTCGATCAGCCAACACTTTCGACGAATTACACAAAGCCTTGCAGTCGCCCGAGAGTTTTATCGACCAAATTACCCTGAAACTGCTTCAGGAGAAAATCGAACTTTCGCAACCAACTTTGGTCGCGTTTTCTGTGCCTTTCCCCGGAAATTTATACTCCGGATTCAAATGTGCACAGTACATCAAAAAGCATCATCCTGAACTGAAAGTCGCGATGGGCGGCGGTTTTGCGAATACCGAACTGCGATCGGTGAGCGATCTACGAGTGTTCGAATATTTTGATTTTGTTTTGCTCGACGACGGCGAAGCTCCAATCCTGAACTTGATTGAGCACCTCGACGGCAAACGCCTGAAAGTTGAACTGAAACGCACTTTTGCAATCGAAAACGGCGAGGTGGTTTTCCTGAATGGCTCCGCGCTACCCGACTTTTCGCAATTCGAAGCCGGAACGCCCGACTATTCCGATTTTGAGTTGGACAAATACCTGTCGGTGATCGAAATTGTGAACCCAATGCACCGCCTTTGGAGCGATGGTCGCTGGAACAAACTCACGCTGGCGCACGGCTGCTACTGGGGCCGCTGCACGTTTTGCGACACTTCGCTCGATTACATCCGCCGCTACGAGCCTAACACCGTGCAGGTTTTGTGCGACCGCATGGAAGAAATAATTCGCCAAACCGGGCAAATCGGTTTTCATTTTGTGGACGAGGCCGCGCCACCTGCTCTGATGCGCGCACTAGCTCTGGAAATTATTCGTCGAAAAATGACGGTCGTTTGGTGGACCAACATTCGCTTCGAGAAAAGCTTTACCTACGATTTGTGCTTGCTCCTGAAAGAGTCGGGCTGCATCGCGGTTTCGGGCGGACTGGAAGTGGCTTCCGACCGCTTGCTGG
>DAOPZV010000192.1:0-3647 GCA_035353575.1 Prolixibacteraceae bacterium
TTATAAGGATATTCAAAAAAGATAATCACATCACTACAAACAGTTTAGTCTGTAACCCGGCCAAGCTTACTGATGCTGAACGATTACCTGCTTTTTTACTTTCTGAAATTGCGCCGGTTTGCGGATCAAGTTCCGAATAACTAGTACCATCAGGGAATATAATTTGCCCGGAATAGGCTTCATTCCCGGTGTTGACAACCATAAAAATGCGGTGCCCGTCGCGCAAAAATTCGCCATAAATAATCTTCTGACCTTCGGGAGAAAGTACAGGCTGATTTCCGGTAAGCTTCCTCAATTCTTCAGGAGCAGGTGTTTCCCTGTATTCTTCAGTAAATACAACATTTACACCTGCCAACTTAGCTTGTTCAACCAGTTTCGATACTTTTTCGGTCAAAGTAATTCCCTTCGGAAACACAAGCGAAGTGAATTCGGCATCGCCCAACCGAATGGTTTTATTTGCTGTAACTGTTGCCTTTTCAAGATAAAGATAATCGGCTAAAACATACTGAACCTGTGCTTTAAGCAAATTGGCACCCAGCTGGCGGAACGAAGTTTCAATCGTTGCTATCTGCTGGTTTTGAGTGCGCCAGCTCATTTTTTCGGCAACCGGAATGAATTCGCGCTGCAAATCGTAAATGGGGTAATAAAGTAAAGTTTTTCGCACTGGTCTGGCATCCATCAGTAACGAATTCACACGTCCCACAAAATTGCAGTATTCCTTGTACTGAGCTTCCTGCCTGTATGCGAATTGTTTTCCGTAGCTTGGCGTGTAATACAAATTAAAATCGGTTACACCCAAAGCCATCTGCCAGGCCGTGGCGGCTTGCATGTGCTGCAAATCAGCTGGTTGTTTCCCGTTAATGGTTTGATCGAAATCGCTCATTTCGCACATCACGCGGCGCTGCCCGTTCAGGTAAGCCGACGATCCGGGAAAAGCAGTAGCCATCCACGAACTATCTTCCCAAATCGATGGATCGGAGCTAAGCTGATCGAGCCCGGGAATATCAAAGCCTGAAGTTACTTCCAGCTTATTGCCATCGAGCGGAACATGGCTCGACGGGTTTTCTTCGCGCAAACCGTGCCCCGACGAAAACGGCCCTTTGCCCTGGTTAGCCTCGCGGGTGGCTTTCAACCAACCCTGAATGGCTTTGTAATAATTGTCTTTATCGGTTTCGGCCAGCAACGACCAGAATTTTTGCCGCACCACTTTATCTTTTTCTTCGCTTCCGGTAAAAACAGAAGCTATGGAAGCCATCAAGTCTTCGCCATAACGGGCTTTGTATTTCTCAGGTAAATCGTTGGCCCACGAAATCATGGGTAAATTCTTCTTATTTGGGTCAAGTGGATCGATCACCCGTACATTTTTCCGAACTTCTTCTTTGAGTTGACCCAGATTACATCCCATCATCGAAGGTTCATCGGTGAAAAAAGCTTCCACTTTGTTATATAATTCGGGCCCCAAATGCTTGTAATACGCCTGATGCGTCAACTCAATAAATTTTTGTGTCGCTTTCGGATCGAGCGGATTCGGGTATTTGCGGGCTGCATAAAAATTGTTGCTGGCGTGCACAAACTCGTAGCAGGTTCTTACTTTAAATGGTTGCCGTCGATCATCTTTATCGTGAACCATTTCGAGCGATTCGAGCGACGGATCGGCCTCCAAAACCCGGCCTCCTGCGGCCAAACTCGGATAACCATCTTCGTCGTATATCCAAACGCGCAAACCAGCGTCCTGCATAGCTTTAACACCATCAACAAACACCTTCCAATCGTCTTCCGATTTGAGGTAATTGTTACCGAAAGGCACGTTGCAAACTACTCCGCCCAATCCGCAGGTGTCTTTGTAGTAGGATGCTTTTTTACGAATATCGGCACCATGAACGATCTGTAAAGGGCGATATTTGGGCGACGGACTTTCCCAGGAAGCGCGCCAACCGGAAGGGACAACATCAGGCTGAGTGCAGCCACTCAGCAATCCCAAAAGAAAAATTGCTGCAACAGATATGCGAAATTGAATTGACATGGTAAAATTGGTTAGGAGTTTATTGCTAGTAGGGTATAGCTTTTATTGAGGGCTTCACTTGAAGTGAAGCCCTCAATAGCTGTAAATTATTATTTCTTTTCCTGAAACGAATCGGGATAGGTTACAAAGTTCTGCGGACTACGGTCGGTTACTGGTGTCCAGATATCTTTATCGCGGTCGCAATCGTACCATTTCAACGTCCAGGTATCGAATTTGCGCTCACCTTCATAAAGCTCGATGATGCGGGCTCCTTTGCCAACACTTCCGTAGCTTTGACGACCTGAAGACTGTCCGTAGGCCAGGCAAATGTTGCGCAAACAACCAATGAAGTTATCGTCGTGGTCGTGTCCCACAAAGGTTGACATCACATCGCCGCATTCGAGTAGTGCCGCATACATTCCGCTGTTTACATCGGGCGAGCAAACATTCTCAATCTGGCTTCCAACTGTTGCTGGCTTTCCAACTACTTCCTTGTATTCGGGCAGCGGAATATGGAAGAAAGCCAGCGCCGGATAAGGTTTTCCGCCGTTTTCTTTGGTCAGTTTTCCACTTTGCTGCCTATACCATTCAACCTGGTTAAAAGCAATCCATTCGTATTCGCCACGGTCGGTTTTTGGTTTAAAGCCCGAATGAGAGTCGAGGAAATAGAGCAGGGCCGCTGTTTTTACCGATCCTGAAGACTGAACTTTCAGGATATAATTTCCATTTCCGGCAATGTTTTGCGGGCCATTTTGTGTCATGCTGTAAGGTTTGCCAACAACAGCATCCATAATTTGCTTCCCGGTAAGATCGGCCTCAATGTCGTGGTTACCAAGAACAATCGCCCAGGGATATTTTAAAGCGGAAATGGTATTGGTAAACGACTGCCAGGCTTTCAGTGTATTGGCCGAAGTTACCACATCGCCCGTAAATACAACCAAATCGGGCTTCTCTGCCAAAATCATTTTTTTGACCATCACCAAAGCACTGTCCGACCGGTACGAATCGCCCCTGAAGTGAACATCGGTAAACTGGATAATCCGGAATTTCTTTCCGGGTTTAAACTTCAATACTGGCGTTTGTCCAAATGCTTCAGAAAAAACTGCTACGCTGAACGCCAGGCAAATTATTGCTAAAACTTTCTTAATCATTGCTTTCAAGGTTAAAATTTGTATCGAATTACTTTATTTTCTTCAAAAACTTTGCGGCTTATTAATGCTGCTGTTACGCTGATTTGAGCCAGGTAATAGGTTGGAAGCACAAGAAAATCGAGGCTGCCAAACTTTGCAAATTCACGCAGGGCAATTAATGTATCGGAAAAAAGCACCAACGCAATTCCAAAAATGAACAGCCACCTGAATCCGCTTTTCCCCGTCACTCCCCATGCCGCTCCAAGTGAGAAACACGAAATCAGCAAATAACAAAAGGATGCCGCCATTAATGCGTCACTCTTAATTCCGGGGCTTAGCAGCAAAAGAAAAAAAGTTAGATAGACAATTAGAATCGCTGCGGTGAGCAAACGGTTTAACCTGCCATTGAGTAAGCCGAATGTGAAATAACCAACATGCGCTACGAAAAACATAGCGATTCCCATTATAAACCGAACGTTTTCGTTGTTCCGGTTCGACAAAAACCAGTCGCCAAT
>DAOPZV010000192.1:3747-6908 GCA_035353575.1 Prolixibacteraceae bacterium
CGGTTGTTGGAGACGCGCATTCCGCAGCCATCGAGGTAAACAGCCGGTTCGTAGGTGCGCTTAAACAGTGAAAAATGTTCGACAATCGTATTTTCGATGAAATGGTTGGCAGCTTCCAGCGTTTTGCGGTTTCCGCCTTTCATATCAATTCCGCGAAAACCCAGCGTTCGAATGAGGCATCCTGAAATGCCATGCCCGGAGCCTCCTTCCACATGAATTCCATCGCGACCGAAACGTTCAACCCGGCAGTCTTTCACAAGGCAATTTTTTCCTCCCGAAATTGAAACAGCGCTGCCACGGCTTTCCTGAAAGGTCAATCCCTGAAGGATTACATTCGAACAATCGTTCAACTCGACCATAAAAGGAGCATGGAAAACAGAAAGCGTAACCTGCGCTTTGCTTGGATTCACTCCAACCGGCGGATACCAGTAAAGCTTACCCTCGGCCCGATTTAAATACCATTCGCCAGGCTGATCGATCTCGCAAAACAGATTTAACCCGAAATAGCGCAAACTATCCTTAAACCCGTAGCGATGATAGGGTTCAACCAGAGACAATATTTTTGAGAGCGTATCTACTTTGGCTACTTTCTGAAATTCGTCGGCCCAGTCCCAAAACCAGTAGCCTCCCAGGAAGACTTCAGGTTCATTTGCCCAGCGGTTTTGCCTATTGTTGGTGTATTCAAAAACTCCTTCTTTGGTGCCTCTTTTTTTCATAAAAGTAGGAGGCAGTTCGGTAGCGCCTTTCACCTTGCCTGCATTGGTAAATCCGGTATTTGGCCAGCGCGCAAGAGTTTGCAGTTGTCCGTTGCAAAACAATTCGGGCCGGTTTCCCGGTTCAATGGAATTACCAAAATCCGAAATGCCTATCTTTTTCAGGTCGGTTACAAAAACTTTTCCTTTTGCTTCGGCTGGCAACATGTTCAGCTTTGCCTCATCTTTCAATTCCTGCCAGTTTTTCAATTCGCGGCTACCAGTAAAAACTGGTTTCGTTTTTTCTGAAGCCGTGATGTAAAACGGATTTTTTTCGTTCCCGGAGTCTTCAGCCGTGAAGACAACTGGCTTTTCAAGCGGATATACTCCGTCTTGGATGTAAATAGTTACCGATTCGCCCGGATTTTCTGAACGGGCAAACCGGGCAAGGTCTTTGGCCTTTTCAAGGCTTTTTACAGGCGAACGCCGGGTGCCGGAATTGCTGTCGCTGCCTTTGGGGGAGGTATAAATATCCAATGATTTGGAAAATCCTTCAAGCGCAAACAAGAGTACTAAACTCACTGCAAGCAGGCTACCTTTTGAAAGAACTGATTGACGTTTCATATTCGTTTTTTGTGAAAATGAGTTTATACTTTTCATTTTTTCTGTTGACTCGGTTATTTCTAACTTTTCGGTTTGAGCATTTCTAAATCACCGATTAATTACTTCTATGCAATCCAGGGGCAACCGCCCATCTTTTGATTCCATATAAATGGCATGTGTGCCCTTCGGTAAAGTCTTTGATTTAAATGCCAGCGAAGAATTTCGCAATTGCTCATTTTTTAAGTTTACACTTCCAGCCTGAATGCCATCAATATAAATAGTTACAGAACCGAAATCCGGACCTTTAGGTAAATAGAGTTTTACACCTGATCCTTCAAAGTTCCATTTTGCAAAACCTGCACTTTGTTTCGAAATGGCTCCATGACCGTACCTGAATACTGAATCCGATACAAATTCCCAGTCGGTGTTCAGGTTTCCGGAGTTGAGCAACGCTTCTTTACAGCCATATACCATGTTCTCTTTTGTAAGTTTTCCGGTAATATCTAAACGACTGGCAAATAAATTACTTCTCGGGTCAAGTAGTATTCCGATAAAACCCGAATTGATACCCAAGCCAATTCCTCCACATTTCTGATCATTAATATTCAGGAAATATATGCCATTTTTATTCTTGATTTGAAGCTGGTTAATTCCATTTCTTAATTGAAATTTACCGGAATCAAGAGAGTGTATTTGTCCCCGATCGTGATGTTTTATTTGCCAGCTTGTTTGTGAAATTTCGATTTCGTTATAACTACATTCCGACCGGCTAAGTGAAAATTTTCCCCACATGTTTTCTATATCCAGCGATCCATGAAAGTCGCAAATCAAATGCATGGTTCCGGCAAGTTCAAAATCCATACTTAAATTGTCCAGATGAATTCCTTTGTTGATGTAGCTGAACGAAGCTCCTTCAGAGGCAGACAGCGAAAATCCTTTTCTTCTGAAAAGCTTGCTCCACGAAGCTTTGGCCAGATTAATCGTTCCGATATCTTGTTTGTTTTTTGAGGGATACATCACATAGATTGAATCCGAATCATCAACAAAACCGGTAATCGTCTGACCCCAAATTCCGGCATATTCAGTTTCAGCGTTTGTGGAATGCCAGGCAGAACCGGCACTGAATAACTCCCACTTATCCGCGTTCAGTACATCTTCGGTTTTAACCCTGTATATCTGTTGGTAATTGCGATTCACTGCAACCGAAGTGGCCGGAAAATAAACATATCCCTGGTGCGTAAATGCCGGAAAGTATTCCATTAACGGAGGGTAGTTTGTTTTCATTTCAACATGGTGCAGCAATACCGGCTCGCTATACGGACCTTTCGGGTTCAAAGCGGTTGATGCAGCCAATGCCCAACTTTGGCTCGGCGACCGATCCATCATGTACAGCACAACCCAATCGTTTTGCCTTTTCACAAGCATAGGTGCATACATCCGCCAATACCTACCCAAAAGCGGATTGTTTTTGTACTGTGTGTTAATCTTTATGGGTTCTTTGCTAACCGTATAAGGTCCTTCCGGAGAATCGGCCACAGCGTATCCAATGCCGCTCGCTCCCATCTCCTGCCAAGATGCTTCATCCGAAACCCAATCGAATATTAAATGATATTTTCCCTGATCGTAAACAACCATAACATCGGGAACCTGAATATGCAGAGAATCATAGCAGCTCATGCCAGCAGGAAACAAATCGCCTTTCTTTTCCCATGATTTTCCTTTATCAGACGATTTATAAACAACACAATTGAAATTCGGAGTCGAAGCGTTCTTTTTTATTTCATAGCCACGGCGATATTCTCCAATGTATAAATACCAGCATTTACTTACCGGGTCGCTAAAAAAGAATCCGTTTACAGGCCACTC
>DAOPZV010000193.1:0-1335 GCA_035353575.1 Prolixibacteraceae bacterium
GCAGCACACCGGTCGGCACACAACGGCTATCCCGAAAACTCAATCTCGGCATTGAAACATGCCATAGAACTGGGTGTTGACATTGCCGAAACCGACGTAAAAGTGACCAAAGACAGCGTAGTCGTTTTAATGCACGACCGCAAAATTGACCGTACAACCAACGGAACCGGAGATCCGGAAGAATATACACTGGCCGAGCTAAAGAAATTCAGGCTAAAAATGCCCAATGGAAGGCTTACCGACGAGACGATCCCAACTTTCGAAGAGTTTCTCAAGGTAGCCAAAGGAAAAATCATGGTGGACATCGACATTAAGACCAGTTACCTGAAACCAGTGGTGGATGTGGTGAAAAAGACTCAAACACAAAAGCAGGTTTTTTACTTCGACGACGATTATGAATCGCTCAAAAAAGTCCGGTCACTCGATGCTGAAGCGATGCTAATGCCACGCGCTCATTCGTATCACGAAGCAGATTCAGCATTAATCCGCTTTAAACCTCAGGCCATCCATATCGACGAAACTTTTTATACGCCTGAAGTTACCAGGCTCATTCGCGATAAAAACGCCAGAGTTTGGATCAATGCCCTCGACCATGCCGATATTGATATCCGCGCCGGAAAGACCGAAGAAGCCTTGAACAAGCTGACACAGTTCAACGCCAATATCATCCAAACCGATGATCCGGAGAAAATTCTGGAATACCTAAGATCGAAAAAATTGCACAACTAAACCGCATAAACTCATGACGCCTAACTACAAAAAACTTTCAATCTTATTCGTTTGCCTGATTATTCTATCCACCAGCATCTTCGCCCAATCAATCGATTTTTCAGGAGCAACCATCATCAATCCTGAAAAGAAAAATCCGCAGATGGCCAAAGCAGTGCAGGTTTTGAGGGAAGAAATTCAAAAGCGAACCCATATGCTGCTTCCGGTTGCCGAAAAACCTTCGGCAAAAACAAAACTGACGATTTGGATAGGCGTTGAATCGCGATTGAATAACCTTCCGGCGCAAAGCAAAACAGTCCTTGCCCAGTTACCCGCAACGGCAAAAGATGGATTCAAAGCGATTCGGGCCGACGACCAAACCATCGTAATTGCCGGGTACGACGAGCGTGGTGCACTTTATGGCGTGGGCTGGCTTCTCCGGAAATCGGAATTATACCCAAACAAATTCATCGTTCCGCAGGGAATCAGTGTTTCGTCCAGCCCAACCTATCCCATTCGCGGCCATCAACTGGGCTACCGGCCCAAAACCAATGCCTACGATGCGTGGACGGTTGCTCAATACGACCAGTACATCCGCGATTTGTCCACGTTCGGCGCAAACAGCAT
>DAOPZV010000193.1:1435-3916 GCA_035353575.1 Prolixibacteraceae bacterium
GACCCTGGCGACCTCGAACCCGATGTGTTGTTCGATTGGCTGGCCAAAGAAGCCGTCGTTCTGCACAAATATCACCCGAACGCCAAAATTTGGGTTTCGCCGCAGGTGTTCAAACCTTCGGAAGAATGGTACAAGAAATTCTACGAGCACGTCAACCGCGAATACGACTGGTTTGGCGGCATTGTTTACGGTCCTTGGATCAGAACTCCGCTTCCTGAAGTGAAAAAGCTGATCAAACCAAACATTCCGATTCGCCTTTATCCCGACATTACACACAGTCTGAGTTGCCAGTATCCTATCCCGAACTGGGATTTGGCTTACGCCATGACCCTGGGACGTGAGTGCATCAATCCGCGCCCCGAAGACGAAAAATTCATTCACAACCGCTATGCCGATCTGGCGCAGGGAAGCATCAGCTATTCCGAAGGCACCAACGACGATGTGAACAAATTCGTTTGGATAGGCCAGGATTGGAACCCCTCAACACCTGTGATTGAGACTTTGCGCGATTATGCCCGCTATTTCATCGGGCCAAATTATTCCGAAGGTGTTAGTCAGGGTTTGATTTCGCTGGAACAAAACCTCCGCGGCCCACTCCTCTCCAACGAGCAGGTACAACGCACCTTTCAGCAATGGCAGGATATGGAAAAAACAGCTTCCGACAGAGTTCTCAGCAGTCCGCGTTTCCAAAGTGGATTGATACGGGCCTATTACGATGCGTACATCCAGCGCCGCCTGATTTACGAAACCCAACTGGAACGGCAGGCCCGCAACATCCTTGAGAATGCAAAAACTTTAGGGGCAGAGGAGGCCATCAATCAGGCCAAACAAACATTGATGCTTGCCCGTGAAAAGCCGGTTTCGCCCGAACTGAAAGAACGGTGTTATGCGCTGGCCGATTCGTTGTTCCGCAGTTTCGGCGCCCAACTCACTATGCAAAAACACCATGCAATGGAAGGTCGTGGTAATTTCATCGACAACATTGATGTGCCGCTCAACGATGCGCTTTGGATTATCGATCAGCTTAACCGAATCGAAAAAAGGAGCAGCGAAGCCGAAAAACTAACTGCCATTCATGAAATGCTGCATCGCACCGACCCTGGCCCCGGCGGATTTTACGACAATTTTGGCAGTCCATCAGCATGGAAACACATTGTAGCACAAAAAACCTGGCAGGAAGATCCGGGGAGCCTCGAATCGCCACGTGTAAGTTTTGGCGTAGGCTTAACCGGCGTTGACTGGGTACACGAAATTGTGGCCAAAGGATTCGAAGGCCAAACAACACCGCTGGCCTGGATGAACCAGATCAATACCCTATACGACACGCCGCTGGTAATGGAATACGACAATCTCGACACCAATTCGGAATACACCCTGAAAATTGCCTATACCGGTCGATTCCGGTCGAGTATAAAACTGATGGCCGATGGCGTGATGATTCACAATTACATCCGCATGGGAACAAAACCCATTGGGGAATTCAAGCTACCAAAGGAAATTACAAAAGATGGAAAGATTCGGTTTACCTGGACATGTGGCACCGAAGACAAAGGCGAAGGCGAACGCGGCTCACAGGTTGCCGAAATCTGGTTGATCAAAAAATGAGAACGAGTATTCAAAAAAAATACCAATATATAATCAAAGTGGCCTGGCCGGTGAGCCGAAAAACAAGCGAAGGCGGCGCTCGCCTGAATGACGTAGCCGGGCAGGTTAAAAAATCTTTTTTTTGTGCCGAAGGCGAGTTTAAAAGATTTTAGCTATCAAGCGTTGTTTTTTCGTGCGAAGCGGACTGAACGTCGACTTTTTTCGATTACTTTTTGTCTTGATACAAAAAAGTAATTTCGGTTTTAGGTAAATCTAAATATTCAAACGCTTTGTATTTTACCGATTGTTCAAAATAAAACACAAAATATGAACAGGTTACTAATTCTTAGCTTTTTGCTGATTGCAATAGCGTCAGCAAACGCACGTGCCCAAAAGTTGGAAGCTCAACCGGTTACTCCCGAAAAGTGGATCAAATCGTGGTTGCTATGCGGACCCATTCCGTTGGAGAAACCGGCTGAAGAATCCGAATCTTACGCTCATTTGCAAGGGTTCAACACCGACTATCTGGTGAAATTCGGCGGAGAGCAAAATCTCTCGGTGAAAGCTGGTGATGTCGTTAAATTCAAAAAGGGTAGCGCAAAATGGAAGTTTTACAATTCAACGGATTCCATAATTGATTTGAACAAAGCTATTTCGAAAGCCGACCCTGTCTTAGCCTACGCCTATACCGAAATTCAGTCTGAAGAAGATCGAATTTGGTTCATTAGTTTTGGCACCAACGATGGAGGCAAACTTTGGGTAAACGGAATGAATGTCTGGGATTTTCAATCAGCCCGGGGACTTTCTGCCGACAACGATCAGGTTCCGGTATTGCTGAAGAAAGGTAAAAACACCATACTTTTCAAAATTGAGCAACGCGGCAACCGCTGGGAATTT
>DAOPZV010000193.1:4016-6860 GCA_035353575.1 Prolixibacteraceae bacterium
CTTCAGGAGTACAGTTTCTATGCCGGTAAACGCAAAATATATACGTTGTTTGCCGATCAAAAATCCAACTACCGAATTGCCATTGACACGCAGGCTTCAGAATCCGAGAAATGGGCTGCCAAAGAGCTTCAGCATTGGCTAAAACAAGCCGGTGGCGCCGAATTGCCCATCCATGATTTGAGTCAGCCTTTTTCGGGCCCGCAAATTATTATCGGCTACAACGACGTAGTTAAAGCCAAAACCGGCGAACCGAAACCTGCCGATCTCGACGAATCATTTCATTACTTTAATTCAGGAGCCAATTTGTTTATTTACGGTGGGGCCATGCGCGGAAGCATGTATGGCGTAATGGCTTTTCTGGAGAACGAATTAGGCTGCCGCTGGTACACGCCTGAAGTGAGTATCATTCCTGAAAAGAAAGCCTATAGTTTCGATTGGCTCGACCATTCTGAAAAGCCGGGAGTACGCGTGAGAAACGATTTTTATTTCGAGGCATTCAATCCAGAATGGGCAGCCCGCAACCGGATGAACGGAACGCTTGGGTTCGCCGAATCGGCAAAACAACCCGGCGGAACAGAGAACTACTGGGCGGTTCATACCTTTTATCCGCTGGTACCGCCCGAGGAGTTTTTCGGCAAACATCCGGAGTACTATAGCCTCATCGACGGGAAACGCACCCATGATCACGCGCAGCTTTGCCTTACCAATCCCGATGTGCTGAAAATAGTGACCGAACGCATCAAAAAGCGGATGCACGACAGCCCCAAATACCTCATTTACGATGTGTCGCAAAACGATTGGCGCAATCCGTGCCAGTGCGAAAAATGCCAGGCCATTGTGCAAAAAGAAGGCAGCGAATCGGGCCTCATTATCTGGTTTGTGAACCAGGTTGCAGAAGCGGTTGAAAAGGAATTTCCGGATAAATTTATCGGAACACTGGCCTACCAATACACCCGGACGCCACCCAAATACATTCGCCCTCGCAACAATGTGGTAGTTCGGTTGTGCAGCATCGAGTGTTGTTTCGCCCACGATTTCAAAACCTGTCCGGAGAATAAATCGTTTCTCAGCGATTTGCAGAAATGGGCAACCCTGGCTCCGCACCTCTACATTTGGGACTATGTGGTAAATTTCAGCCACTACATCATGCCATACCCTAACTTCAACGTATTGCAATCGAACATTAAAACCCTGATCGAAAACAATTCCATTGGCATTATGGAACAAGCCGCCTACCAAAGCCGTGGAGGCGAATTTGCAGAGCTTCGCGCTTACCTCATTTCGCGCCTGCTCTGGAATCCGAATGTAAATACCGAACATGTGATCAACGATTTTATGTACGGCTATTATGGGCGTTCCGGCCAATTGGTCAGGCAATATTTCGATTTGCTGCACAGCCGCGTTACACCCGATACACATATCCATTTAGGGCTCACTCCTGAAGACAAGCTGTTCACCGACGAGTTCATTAATCAATCGTTTCAAATTTTTGAAGAAGCAAAAAAGGTTGCCGACAACGACGATATTTTGCATCGGGTTGAAATGGCATCCTTGCCAATACTTTACCTGAAATGCAAGCGAATGCCTGTTTTATCGAGGTTCGATGGCACTTACGATGCTTTCTATACAATCACCAAACGCGAAGGGATAACACACTATGCCGAAGCCGGTGAACCGCAACGAAAAGCTTTTCACCAATCAGTTGAAACCGCAAAATAACAGCTATGAACAAGCTTTTAATGCTATTTGCAGCCTTTTTTATGGTCAGTTTTTTTGCGCAGGGACAAACGCTGAAAAAGTCTAAAGCTGAAATCGACAACGGAACGATACATTTGAAACTCGATCTCACCCGGGGCGGCGCTATTTCGTTCCTGTCGCTTTCGGGTTCAGAACGGAATGTGGTAAATATTGCCGACGAAGGCCGCTACATTCAGCAATCGTATTACGCCGGGAAAAGCCTCGATCGCAAAGCCGACGGACAGGCGAAAAACTGGTCGCCCTGGTGCTGGAATCCTATTCAGGTGGGCGATGCATTTAGTAACCGGGCCAAAATTCTTGAATTCAGGAAGAAGAAAAACCAGTTGTACGTAAAATGTATCCCGATGCTATGGGATATGAACAACCAACCCGCCGAAGCTGAAATGGAACAATGGACCACGCTGGAAGGAACGGTTTTGAACGTTCGCAACCGGCTAACCTGCCACCGAACCGACCGGATTTACGGCGACAGCATTGAAAGCGACCAGGAATTACCGGCTGTTTACCCCATTTCGGCCCTGAAAAATTTATACACCTACATGGGAGATGCGCCGTTTACCAACGCGCCGCTCAATAATCCTGAAGTTGTCTTCTTGTCGAGCGGCTTTTGGGGCAGATATGCCAATGTTTCGGAACACTGGATGGCTTTTATTGACAATACCAACTGGGGAATGGCGGTTTATAACCCGAAGTGCGAAAATTTTCTGGCCGGAATGGCAGGCAAACCCGACAAAGAAGCAACCGACGGAGGAACATCGTACATAGCCCCGGTTAAGAAAGAAACACTGTACAAAAACAGCGTTTACGAGTATGAATACTCAATTGTTGTTGGCTCCCTCGGTGAAATACGAAACACAATCTATCGACTACATTCAGAAAAGCTTACGAAATAACCCGGCATTAAATACAAAACGTTTGCACCTCGGATTTAGTCAAACTGATCGGGCTTGAATAAATCTGCGCCTCATGTTTAGGTCAACCGATTTTGAGTTGAGCAAATTTGCGCCTCATCCTTTGTTTTGCAACCCTTCAGGTAAAAAAAGGGCCAGCTTCTTTTAGAAACTGACCCTCGGTTAAAAAGTGGTT
>DAOPZV010000194.1:0-6766 GCA_035353575.1 Prolixibacteraceae bacterium
CGGTTAATGAATTTTGTTTCAGTATTGTACAATTCAGCCAAATCACTGTCGAGCATTACCTGAACACCGCGTATCGCGTATATTTTATTTTCGATATTGCTTTGAGCCAATTCCATACAAATGCTTTTATGGTAAAAACTATTGTTTTTTCATCAAATCCACAAACCTAATTCGACGTCCCTTTCTTCCAGTTTCTAAATCTTTATTGCTCCAATCTTTAAGTACACAATATATCCCATTGTGTTTGTGTATGTTGTCGTTTTTACAACCTTCGCACGGCGTAACTTTGGTCTCCTTTTCGCCGAATAGGTTTTCGGAAACGTATATTTTATCCCCACAGGTATTGGGAACCACGCCTCTCAAACCATCCATTTGCCAAACATTCCACGAAGTGATATAGGCAATGAATTTTATGGATTTCAACAAGGGTTGTTTGCCAAACTTTAGTTCATAATTCTCGATAAAAGTATAAAGCATGGCCTCGCGTGCCAACAACAAGCTATCTCCCTGCCAATCAATAGCATAAGTGTTTTCGTAGGCTATTTGTGCAGCTTCGAGCCACTCGCCGCTATTGTCCACATTTTCACTAATAACTCGTAGTTTACGGTCGAGCAGACCAATTCGATTCTCAACCGAAATAAACTCACCGGTTGTAGTGTCGTAGCGGCTGGTAATGTAGGGCGCTTCTCCGCAGGCAATTTCCAGACGAGTATCACGTATGTAATGTTTCCATGTTTTGCCTTCAGGGAAGGTAATTTTATCGGTGTTTACTTTCCAAATGTGAGAACCATCGGCCTTTGTAAGTTCCTTATTAAATACATTTTCGCGTCCGAACCATGCATTGTCGATTAAATTGTTTTGGGCGTTGCATATCCAGGAAGGCGTAAAAACTTCAGCCATATTTCGTATTCGTAATTGCTGAAGGTCTTTGTCTTTCTTTACACGAGGCATGATAACTTCGCCGCACTCACCAGTTATGAGTTCGGTAAAAATTTGTGAATTATATTCATATCCATGGCCAAGGTTAGAGTAATTATCTGTAGCCCAGAAAATATTGTTTTGTGTGGTATGATCACGTAAAAGTATTTCCAATACATCAGGGAACTGTTCTCGTATATCGTTTTCTAGTATGTCAATATCGTTAATTTTCATCCAAATCAATTCTCTCTTTCTTGTCTAGTTCATATTTTTCTAATCGACAAACCGGGTCTCTTTTTAGTTAGCGTTAGTATCTTCAAATATATGGCACAATTTTTAAATATTATGGATAATTGTAGGTTCATTTTACTGATTTTGTATACAAAACCCTTCTCTCAAATCTTTCTTAATTCTTCGTTTAACTTCATGCAACCTTTGCGTTCTTTGGGATCGCAAACCTTATCTTTACCAACGCAAATCAATTCACATATTCCATGATTCAGGATATACACCCGCACCGTTTCAGTAACCTGTATTTGGCTAACCGCACGCCTCAGGACGATGATTACATTTTTCATTACCAAGGAAATACCATTTTGCTCAAAACAATAGGCGATGAATTGGCTCTTCCGCAGAAGAAAGATTTTCAGGAGTTGGGAGAGCCCGCCGAATGGGTTTTCCTGTTTACGCTCGATGAGGTGCCCTGCTTCCTGGTTTGGAGCGAGCTGAAGTACGATAACCCGCAACTGGCCTTTACCGAAATCGGGTTCTTCCGCAGCACCACGCAGCGCGAAATTGGCTGGGTGAGTTTGGTGGGGCTTCACCTGCGCAACTGGTATCAGCAAAACCGTTTCTGCGGCGTTTGCGGCACGCGCACCCAACACAAAACCGACGAGAGGGCAGTGGTTTGTGCGGCCTGCAACACGGTGGGTTACCCCAAAATATCACCAGCTATTATTGTGGCCATCCTCAGCAGCGACAAGATTTTGCTGGCCAACAACGCCAACTTTGCCGCCAACTGGTATTCGCTGGTGGCCGGTTACACCGATGTGGGCGAAACGCTGGAGGAAACAGTGCGGCGAGAAGTGAAGGAAGAAGTGGGGCTCGATGTGTGGAACATCCGCTATTACAAGAGTCAGCCCTGGGAGCTTTCGGGCTCGATGATGATTGGCTTTATTGCCGATGCCGACGAAAACCAGCCGATACAAACCGACAATAAAGAAATTACCCACGCCGCGTGGTTCACCCGTGATAGCTTACCGAACCATCCGAAAAATGTTAGCATTGCCGGGGAGATGATTGAGAAGTTTGCGAGGGGAGAGTTGTAAAACCTCATCCCCAACCCTTCTCCGGAGGAGAAGGGAGCAAAGTAGTGATCTGCGGAAGTTTTTAATTAATTCAATTCTGTCGTAATTTTATGCGGCCTATAGTCCCCCCCGTTTGGGGGATTTAGGGGGCAAACGCAGAAAGGAGTTTTAACATGGTCAGATTAAATGATTCGTTTGAATATGATTTTTACTTTGGAGCAACTGCTGAGACCAAGGCTCGGGCTGCTGAATTAAGGAAAAGTATGACCTATGCCGAAAAAGTACTTTGGCAACAGCTTCGCAACAGGAAAATGGAAGGTTTAAAATTCAGACGGCAACATCCTGTCAACATTTTTATTCTTGATTTTTATTGTCACGAGAAAAAACTTGCAATCGAAGTTGACGGTGGAATTCATCTGTCTGAAGATCAAAGAGAGTGGGATGAAAACAGAACCTTCGAGTTGAATGAATTTGTAATTACAGTCTTAAGATTTGCTAATGAGGAAGTTATAGATTATACTGCTAAAGTAACTAGAACGATTAGTGATTATCTGATTTTTATTAAGTGAAAACCTCTATACTACAGTTTGTTACTTGTTTCTCATGGAGGAATAGCCTCATCCCCGGCCCTTCTCCGGGGGAGAAGGGTGTAGGATAGTGATTTGCGAAGATTTTAACTTTTTAAGGAAACCTTGTTAGTATTTGCTGCCTAAAAGTCCCCCGGTTGGGGGATTAGGGGGGAAATGAAGGCGACTAATGAGGGCTTCACTCGAGGTGAAGCCCTCATTAGTTTTGCAGCTACGAATGGATCACCCGCAACTTCTTCCATTTTCCGCTCTGGAAACGGAATATAAGCACCGTACAGAAGACAAGGAAGAACAAAATAAGCAGGAACCAGCTAAATGGCACCGACAGATTCAGTACATTGAGCGCAATGTACAAAACCGGGACAAACGACCAGTGCGCGCAAACCGATGCAATCATGGTAAAATAAGTATCGCCGGCACCACGCAAAGCGCCTACTAGTGCAACCAAAACAGCTTCAACCAGCACATACAGCGAGGCAATCCGAATCATAGCCACTGCAATAGGTACAGCTTCGTCGAAAACGCTTGATGGTGTTTCGGGATGGAATACACGTACCAATGTTTCGGGAATGAATACGAACAGCGCCAAAATAACCACTGAATAAAAGATGCCGGTTTTTACCGCCGAGATGGCCGAGCGGTGCGCCAGTTCTGGTTTCTCGGCTCCCATGTATCGCCCCGTAAGGCTGGTTACAGCAATTTCGATACCTAGCAAGGGAATGAACGACACCAAATCCCAGTTGAACATGATGGTTGATGCTGTTGCAGCCACCTCGCCCTGCGAATGAAACAAGGCAACCATCGTTGAAAACGCTGTAAAGTTCAGGAACATTTCCAAACCGGCAGGCGACCCGTAGTACAACAGCTTTTTCATGATCGGCCAATTGAAATGGAACGATTTCAGAACAGCAAACTCCGTTCGGTTGGTGTGGTTCAGGTAGGCTACAAACAGGATTACCATCGCACAGAATGCCCCGATGACTGTTGCCAATGCGGCTCCTTTCACGTGCATTGCCGGAAATCCAAATTTCCCGAATACGAGAATATAATCGAGAATTACATTTACTACCATAGCCACAATAGTTGCTACCATCACGATCTTGGTTTTGCCAATTCCGGAGAAATAGCAGCCCAGCGTGTAGCGCATCATTGAGAATAGTCCGCCCCACGCCAGAATATTGAGGTACTCAACCTGGTAACCAATTTGCGATTGCAGAATGTTCATGAAATGGAAGAAATGGATGGTCAATGGTTTCAGGAGCAAAATAACCGGCCACGCTAAAATGGTGACGATAATTGCCTGAAATGCAGCGATTGTAGCTTTCGGTTTTTCGCCAGCGCCAAAGTATTGCGCTACCAGCGCTGTTGAATACCCGGTGAGGCCAACAAAAAAGAACATGAGCATTTGCATGGTTACCCCGCCACCCAATGCAGCGTTCATCTGTTCGGGGCCAACGCGTGCCAGAAACAGGCGGTCGGTGAGGGTCATTATGCCGTCGCAGGCGGTAGAAATGATCATGGGAACTGCCAGTATCAGCAGTTCTTTTATGCCACCCGGATTGTGGTAATCTTTAAAGTATTTTTTCAGAAAAGTCATAAGTGTCAATTGACAATAGGTTATAAGTAACGAACCTGAATAAAATCAGATTGAAAACATAACTATCTCAATCATCGGCCCGAATGTTCTCTGCAGAGAACAAACACCTGATACGTTGATGAATGGATTTTTCCTTCAAGCCGACAGCCAATCAGTTAAAGGATGAAAAACTCAAAAGGTTTAAAACACACACGTAAACCTTTACGAAATGAAATGTGCAATCAGAAAATTAAATCCTGACGAGAAACGCTCTACAAACTATTGTCAGTGCGTTGAAAAAAGGAATAATTGGTGAACATGATTGGTATTGTTTTAATTGTTTTGGCTTGTTTCTGTTGTTTCGTACAAAAATAGGATTTATTGTTTATTCTGCGTTGTCCAACCGGTTGAATAGGCAATTTTTTGTAGTGAATGACCGAATTTGTTTGTTTGATGTTTTGGTGAGTAAAATCTTTGTTCTGTTTTTCGAATTTTGTCAATTCTAATAACAATAAGCAGACCTCAACTTGTTTTATAGGCCAACTTGCAGCCTTTTTCGAGGCAGTTGCAGATTTTATTTTCCGGTTTCAACTGGCGGAGCAACTTTTGCAGCCATAAAAAAGCCTCAAAGTCAATGAAAACAGAAAACAGAAACAAACTGATCAGAACAGGCGGAGTATTTTCCTCCCTTTTTCTGATACTGCACATCGGCTTCTATTGGATTTTCCAGTGGGAGCAAACGCTTCAGGTAATGAACCGAACCGACAAACCCATTTTGCTAACGTTGAATTTGGTGGGAATTTTATTCCTGATCTACGCAACTAGCGTATCATTTTTGTTAACTAAACAGTTGCCTCAATCTTCCGCCGGACGAAGTATCCTACTCTTTTTTGCTTCTTTTTACCTGCTTCGCATCGCAGCCGAATTTATCTATTTCGGTTTTGTGGTGCCCGATTCCATCATTGCTATACCACTTTGTCTTATTCCAGCGGTTTGTTACGCGCTGGCAGCTCTGCCTTTAACAACTAAAAATGAGACGATATGAAACATATTTTAAGTAAGATCACCAATGGTATATTGCTAATCATCATTGGCTTATTGCACACCAAACTCGTGATTTCGGCAGATGGGTGTGGCGCACAATTCTCGAATTTCGCCAAAACAAATTTTTTCAGAATTTGTGGTGGACTGAACGAACTTCCTGCCGCAGTGGGCAAAACCAATTTCGAAGCTTTTGCAGCTTTCTGGTTTTTCTACTTCGGAATTTTGATTATTCCACTCGGACTGTTGGTTCATGCTATCGAAAAGAAATACAGGGTGTTGCCCCACAGTTTTACCATATCCTATTTAATCGTGGTAATGGTTGGCGCTTACATGATCCCTGCTTCGGGAATGACTTACATTATGCTGCCGCACGCTGTTTATATGCTGGTGAGTAACTATTTGAAATGCAGAAGAATCAAATAAGTGATTGGTATTCAGAAAGTAAAACCCAAAATAAGAGGTATATGAAAATCACAAACGGAAAGATCATCATCCTTATCGGTGTTATTCATACGTTGTTGACACCAGTTGTTTATTTCAACCAGTTTAGCCTTTTTGCCCGCCATCTTTTTTTCAGAATAAACGATGGATTCATGGAACCCTCCATCAATTACGAGACTTTCGCTGCATTCTGGTGCCTGTACTTTGGGCTAACTCTCTTTCCGCTAGGGGTTCTCCTGGACTCAACCGAAAAGAGGAAAATGCCAATTCCTAAATCTTTTATCATGGTGTATGCAGGCTTGATATTAGTCGGTGTTTACATGATACCTTTTGGCGGGATGACAGTTTTTATGTTGCCTCATCTTGTTTATATGACTGCATCTAATTGGCAAAATGGAACAGCTATATCTCATAATAACAACACTTTAACGCCTAGAAATGAACAAAGTCTTTAAGCTCAAAACCTATCCTGAATGCACACAAATTTATTCCGACATGGATCGCGTGGATTATTTCGATTCGTACATGATCGTCAAAAACACGCCCGGTTCGGTGAGCGAAATCACCCAAAAACTGCTGAAATCGCCTGGTTGGGTCAATGCGCTGGGCAAACTAAGGGACATATTGGTGAAGCCGTTTGGGTTAAAAACAGAAAACGATATAAAAACAGAACAGGCCGGAAACCACGAATTCGACTTTGCCCCGGTTATATACCGAAGCAATGAAGAAATTGTAATGGGAATGAACGACAAGCACCTCTATTTCAGATTGTCGGTTCTGAAAATTGTACATCAGAGCGGTTCGCAAGTCTTTCTCACTACCATCGTTCGCTTCAACAATGTGGGCGGACGAATCTACTTCGCCCTGATCCGCCTGTTTCACGGACTGATTGT
>DAOPZV010000195.1:0-6710 GCA_035353575.1 Prolixibacteraceae bacterium
GTATTTCGGCACCCTGGCCGCTTAATTATATATCACTTTTTGAACGAACTATTCCATAAAGATTTACTCCTTTATTTTCGTGTCTTATTTTCCAATTTAATAATGAAAAGAGACAAACTAATTGGGGAATATTATTTGAAATAGCAATTACGTTTTTTTCTATTTCGGATTGTTCTATTTTAATTTCACCATTTTTAATTTTTTCTCCTTCTTCAACAGCATCTCTCCAATCCTTTATTTCTTCATTTGTCCATTCGTTATAATTGCTATCAGAAACCAGGTATCCTAGTTTGTCAAAAGCATATATATGAGAAGGTTTGAGATTAAGATTTTCAGATAACTCATTAATCATACTTTGATGGAGTTCACTTGCATTGTAAAAAATCTGATCTAGAAAAACAGGATCATAGCTTGTCGGTTTTCGACCAAAAATCTTTTCAAAATCTTCTATTGATTCATCAATTACTTCAATTGATTCCTTTTTCAAATTGATTTTTTTCTTAATCTTTTTTCTTGTCATTTTGTGATTATTTCACAGTAGCTAGATTTTAAATAACCGTTAACGTTTGTGTAAGTGTAGTATTACATTTATTTCTCTTTTACCCTGAATTTCAATGACACTTTCCACGCTATATCGGGTTGGAAAGTGTAACTCTATGATGCATCATCTTTGAAAATATCACCCATCCGATTTTTAAATTGATGTATCCGGCTCGCGGTATTAAAATTAATACTAATTCAGCAAGTCTTTAATTGAACCGATAAATTTTTATAAAAGTCAAAGTAAGGTCATGAACTTTGTACATTGGGTCCCCAACTAAAAAGTGGAGTCGTAAACTTTGTACATTGGTCCGCTGGCAAAAGGTGGAGGCGTAAACTTTGTACATTGGTTCGCCAATCCAAAAGTGGAGCCATGAACTTTGTACATTGGTTCACTAACCAAAAAGTGGAGCCGTAAACTTTGTACATTGGTTCCCCAACCCAAAATTGAGGCCGTGCAAGTTTGTGCGTGGCTTCCAAGCCCCGCTCAGGCACCATTGCATCGTGTGTTTTCACCCGAATTTTCCGGTGGAAAGTTTTCGTATCCGAAATTCGTAATGTTTTCCGGCGGGGGTCATAACCTGAAATTTGGTCTAAACGTCGTCAAAAAGCGTCCAAACGTCTATTGTATTTTACGCGCGTTAAAAGCTGAAGTAGCTTTGGGCTAAAATAGTAATAAGCTAAAGACGTATGAGAACAATCCGAACAAGTTTACTGGTTACTGGCTTCCTGATGGTTTTTTCGGGATTCACAGGTAATGCACAGAACAAGGTCTGGACGTTGGAAGAATGCATCAATTATGCGTTGAGTAAAAATGTTCAGGTGCAGAAAACAATGCTTACAAACGACCGGAATCAGCTTACTGTGTCGCAGGCTCAAGCCAACCGGTTGCCTTCATTAAATGCCTCGGCCAGCGAAAACTTTAGCTGGTCGAAAGCTTTCGATTACAGTACCGGTTTATACGGTAGCAGCAACGGATCGAACAGCACTAATCTTTCTTTAAATTCAAGCGTTTCGCTTTACAACGGGCAAAAGCTGGCAAACAAAATCAAGCAGGCACAACTCGATCTCGAAAGCGGAAAGTATAATTCAGACGCTGTAAGAGAAACAATTGGGCTGAATATCCTGAATGCATACCTCCAGGTATTGTATGATTATGAGAGTGTTGGGAATGCTGAAAAGCAAATTACCTCAACTACCGAACAACTGAATCTGGCCAAAGAACGAATGGATCTTGGGGCAATCTCAGTTTCAGACTACCTGCAGATTAAGTCGCAGCTTGCAACCGAAAAATCAACATTGGCGTCTGCTCAAAGTCAGCTGACAATGGGTAAGGTTACATTGGAACAATTGATGGAATTGCCGGTTGATCCTGCCTTCGCGATCAGTTCACCTGATCTGGAAAAGCTATTGGTCGATACTCCGCTTCCAAATGCTCAGGAAATTTTCAATCAGGCACTTGGTATTAAACCTCAAATTAAAAATGTTGAGCTTGCAAAAGAAAGTGCAAAAGTGGCAGTTGATATTGCCAGGGCCGACGCGTTGCCAAGTCTTTCGATGAGCGGTGGTTTGGGAACTTCCTATTCGAGTTTGTCAAAAGATGTGGCCTTCTCAACACAGATGAAAGAGAAAGTCAGCCCGCAGGTGGGTCTTTCTTTGCAGATTCCGATTTTCCAGAAAAAGCAGGTTCGTACCAACATTGCAACCGCCAATATTGCTGTCACCGACGCCGAATTAACTGAAGTGAACACAAGAAATGATTTGCGGAAAAGCGTTGAACAGGCTTGTGCTGATGTAGCTTCGGCCAAAGTTCAGTATTCAGCCAGTCAGGAGTCGAAGCAATCGGCGCAGGAATCGCTGGACGTTGCCACCGAGAAATATCAGCAGGGTTTGATTAATTCGGTTGATTACCTGATTCAGAAAACAAATTTGATTACCGCAGAAAGTAAGCTGTTGCAATCTAAATATAGCCTGATCTTCAGCTACAAAGTAGTCGATTTTTACAAAGGAATCCCGCTGGCATTGTAGCAAAACATTGAAAATTAAATACAATAACAAAATATAACCATGAAAAGAAGATTTATTTACATCGGTTCGGCAGTTATAATACTTGTCGCTGGTTTTCTGGTTTACAAATCACTAAGTAAACCAAAACAAACTGTGTCGGTTGAGACGGCCAAGGTTGAAAAAGGATCAATTAGTAATACTGTTACGGCAACCGGTACGCTTGAAGCTGTAAAAACAATTACCGTTGGAACCCAGGTTTCAGGAGTTATCGATAAGATTTTTGTTGACTACAATTCGGTTGTGAAAAAAGGTCAGTTGTTGGCTCAGCTCGACGAAACACCGCTTTTAGCACAGCTTGAACAAACAAAAGCTTCGGTTGATCAGGCTGAGGCACAGGTGAAATACCAAAAAGCGACCTACGAAAGATACAAAGCGCTGCTTGCTAAAAAATTGATCGCTCAGGCCGATTACGATCAGGTGGAGTTCAATTATCAAAATGCAGTAGGAGCGCTAAAAAATGCACAGTCAAACTACGACAAGAATAAGATCAACTTATCGTATGCCCGCATCTATTCGCCTATTGACGGTGTTGTTCTCGACCGTGCAGTTGAGGTTGGACAGACTGTTGCTGCAAGCTTCAACACACCAACTCTGTTTACAATTGCCAACGACCTTACGCAAATGAAGGTAGAAGCTAAAGTTGACGAAGCCGATATAGGTCAGTTGAAACTTGATCAACGCGTTGAATTTACAGTTGATGCTTTCCCGGCAAAGAAATTTTCGGGTTCGGTAACCGAAATCAGGCTACAGCCAACAACAACCAATAATGTAGTAACCTATACGGTAGTTATAGGTGCCCCAAATCCTGAAAATATCCTGAAACCGGGTATGACAGCCAATGCAACCTTCTTTGTAACTGAGCGAAGAGATATTTTATTGATACCTGCTAAGGCAACGAGATTTACTCCGGATCCTGAACTTTTGGCCCAGGTTATGCCAATGGGCGGCCCGCAGGGTGCACCTAACGGCGATCAGCCAAAACCAGCAATGGGAGGAGGAATGCCTGAAGGAGGCCCAATGCACATGGGAATGGAAAAATCTGAGAACGATTCTGTAAAAATGGTTTGGATAAAGGGCGCCAATGGAATTCATCCACATCGTATTACAGTTGGTGTTACTGATGAAATTAATTATGAAGTTGTAAAAGGCTTGAGTGAAGGAGAAGAAGTAGTGACTGGTATAACTGTGTCAGGTGGGGCAGTAGGAACAGCAACTAAAGCCGCCCGCAGTCCGTTTATGCCGCAACGTCCGGGAGCAAACAAAAGGAGCTCTACAAGCAACACAACTCAGGGCCCTCCTCCAAGATAGTTCGGTAATTCTGAACGGAAACAAACTGATCTAAAATCAATTCAAGTGAGTTGAAATACGAAAAGTTTTGGAAAAACCAATAAAAGTAAAGAAAATGGGAAAGACAATTATAGAGGTTAGGAACCTAAAGAAAGACTTTTACCTGGAGGAAATTACGGTTCATGCCTTGCGGGGAATTAACCTGGAAATAAAAGAGGGTGAGTTTGTTGCCATCATGGGAACCAGTGGATCGGGAAAATCTACAATGTTGAATATTCTGGGTTGTCTGGATAAACCCACAGCAGGAAGTTACTTGTTGGATGGAGTCAGTATGGGAGAACTCTCTCGCAACGAATTGGCTGCATTGCGCAACAATAAACTGGGATTTGTATTCCAGTCGTACAACCTGCTGCCCCGGACCACCGCGCTTGAAAACGTCGAGCTTCCTCTGTTTTACAATTCAAAGGTAAAACCGAAAGAACGCAGGGAAAGAGCAATCGCTGCACTTGAAGCAGTGGGCCTGGCCGACAGGATGTTTCACATGCCAAACCAAATGTCGGGAGGACAGCAGCAACGCGTTGCAATTGCACGTTCGCTGGTAAACGATCCGGTAGTTATCCTGGCTGATGAGGCAACCGGAAACCTCGATACACGTACTTCTTACGAAATTATGGCGTTGCTTCAGGATTTAAATTCGAGAGGTAAAACCATAGTGTTTGTAACCCACGAACCGGATATTGCTCGGTTTATGACCCGCCAGGTTGTATTCCGTGATGGTCATATCATCAGGGAAGAAATGGTAACCGACAGGTATAATGCTACCGAGTTACTGAAAGCTCTTCCGGCGGAGGAAACAATTTAACCGAAAAAACGAAAGTCATGAATTATACAAACACTATAAAAATATCGGTTAATGCTCTGAAACGAAATAAGTTCAGATCATTCCTTACCATGTTGGGTATTATTATTGGGGTTGCATCAGTAATTGTGATGCTTGCAATCGGGCAGGGATCGAAAAAAAGCATTCGCGACCAGATGTCGAGCATGGGTACCAACCTGATTATGGTTATGCCGGCTTCGCAGCAACGGGGTGGTGTTATGCTCGGCAACTCCAGTGCACAGAATATGACTTTAAGTGATATTACAGCTATCGAGAAAGAATGTCCTGCAATATCTGCCGTGTCTCCTGAAGTGCGCTCAAGTGGTCAGGCTGTTGTTGCTAATTCCAACTGGCCAACCTCAGTGTACGGCGTGAATAACAGGTATTTCAGCATTCGTAAGTACACCATCAAGTCGGGGCGTAGCTTTACCGACAACGAAATTCAGACTTATGCCAAAGTTTGTTTGGTTGGTCAAACCATCATCGAAAAGCTGTTTGAAAACAAAAAAGATGTGATAGGCCAAACCGTTCGGTTTAAAGGTATTCCGCTGTTGATTATTGGCGTTTTGAGCGAGAAAGGAGAGAACGGAATGGGACAGGATCAGGACGATTTAATTATAGCTCCTTACACAACAGTACAAAAGCGTATTTTAGCAATCACCTATATCCAAAGTATCTTTGCCTCTGCCGTTAGTGAGGAGAAAAATAATGATGCCATTGACCAGGTAACTGCTTCGCTTCGTAAAACCCATAAGTTGAAAGATGGCGAAACCGACGATTTCCAGGTACGGTCGCAAGCCGAAATGGTTCAAACGTTTTCTTCTATCAGCGACGTATTAACCATTTTACTGGGTGCAATTGCCGGAATTTCGCTGCTCGTGGGTGGTATTGGTATCATGAATATCATGTATGTTTCGGTTACTGAGCGAACCCGTGAGATTGGTTTGCGTCTGTCGGTTGGCGGGCGTGCCACTGATATTATGATGCAATTTCTTATTGAATCTATCTTGTTGAGTGTTTTGGGTGGTATTATCGGAATTTCGCTGGGCGTTGCGGCTACTTCGGTGGCAGCTTCGTTAATGAACTGGCCAACGGTGATTATGCCTGCATCGGTAGTTATGTCGTTTCTGGTTTGTTCGGCAATCGGTATTTTCTTCGGATGGTACCCGGCACGAAAAGCTTCGAACTTGAACCCAATCGATGCATTAAGATACGAGTAAAAGAGAATGCGTTAGTTAACAGACAATTGATCTGCTTGCGATTTACCACGAAGTTCGTTTGTAACGAGTTGAAAGTGGTCGGTCGCAAGTAAATCAATTTAAAGGAATCAATTTATGAACTGGGTCAAAAGTAACTGGGGCTGGCTTACAGTGATCGCACTCGGATTAATTCCCTTGATCGAGGTGCTGGGAATGATCAGGATTGATTTTTCGGGAGCATCTGAAACCTGGTTTTCGATGGATACAGTAACCATGCCTGGAAGAAGACATGGAGAAGCAGCTCATCCGGTTCCGGGGGCGCATGTTGCCGTGAAAGAAACCGGGGAGTGGGCCATTCGCTGGATTGTTGTTATTTTGAGTATGACGCCGTTTGCAATCCTGACCGGGAAAAAACCTTCATTGTGGGTTAGGCAGGCTGCCGGAATAACGGCTTTTATATACGCTGGTTTACATTTCTTATTCTTTTGCATCGACAAGAGTTTTATCGAAACCTTCAAAGATATAAGCTTTATCCTTGGGCTGATTGCAACACTTATCATGCTGGTTTTGGCCATAACATCGAGCACCAAAGCAATGAAATTTCTGCGTAAATCATGGAAAAAACTTCATCGGTTCGCTTATTTGGCGGGTATTCTGGCTGTATTGCATGTCGCCCTGCTTGATCATGGCGATTGGTTCCCGTATCTTGTTATTCTGGCACTGGGATTTGTCTTACG
>DAOPZV010000196.1:0-6689 GCA_035353575.1 Prolixibacteraceae bacterium
ACAACGGACCAAAAGAAACAGAATTTAACAAACAATTTGCTGAATATACCGGAACAAAATATGCATTGGCGGCTGCCAACGGAACTGTTACCCTGCAAATGGCGCTCGAAGCCTGCGGAGTAGGAGTTGGCGACGAAGTTATTCTTCCGGGTTTAACCTGGCAGGCAACTGCTGCAACCATTTTGGATGTGAATGCAACTCCGGTTTTGGTTGATGTTTTGGAAGATACATGGTGCATCGATCCGAAAGCGATTGAAGCTGCAATTACGCCACGCACAAAAGCCGTTATTCCGGTTCACCTGTATGGTTGTTTCGCCGACATGGACGAAGTGATGCGCATTGCTAAGGAGCATAATTTGTATGTAATTGAAGACTGTGCCCACAAACACGGTGGCGAATGGAATGGTAAAAAAGCCGGAAGCATTGGCGATATTGGCAGTTTTAGCTACCAGTTGTCGAAACATTTAACTGCTGGCGAAGGTGGTTCGGTTACAACAAATAGCTTTGAATTGTACGAACGTTTGGATGCATTGCGCAACTGTGGTCGTCGTCCGGAGCCACCAACTTTAGGTGCTCCCGACAAAGGCGAAGGTCAGTATTTCGATGCCGGAAATTTCCTTCAGTCAGGAAACTACCGCATTACGGAGTTTCAAGCAGCAATTTTGATCGAAGGCTTAAAACGTTTACCTGAACAAAATAAGGTTCGCGACGAAAACGGCATTTATCTGAACTCGTTGCTGGCCGAAATACCGGGAGTAATGCCAATGAAACGCGATCCACGCGAAACGAAAGAAGCTTATTTTAACTTCTCGTTCCGATACAATCAGGCCGAATTTAAAGGTTTGCCCGTTACAAAATTCCGTGCTGCGCTTACCGCAGAGCTTGGTATCGATGTTGCAGCAAGCTATATTCCGCTAAACAAATGTTCGTTGTATGTGCCACTTACCAAACCGGCTCGTCACAAACTCAGCGACGAATATTGGGCAGCTATCGATCCGGCCAGATTTGAACTTCCGGTTTGCGACAAAATCCACTTCGAAGGTTCAGCTTGTATTCACCACAAAATTTTGATGGGAACCAAAGCCGACATGGATTTGATTGCAGCCGCTATCCGTAAGGTGTACGATAATGCAGAATTACTGTAATTTCTAATTCTACTTTGACACATTCGAAAAATCTGGTTGTTTTTACTCTGAACACGTTCGGCTGAGCTCACGTCGAAGCCTAAAGGGAACAGCCAGATTTTTCTCCTGTCTCCCTTTAGGGCAGGGGTAAAACAGGAGAAAAATCGATCGTCACTTTTAAAACTGTCAAGGAAAAGCTAAATCAAGTAAAACCTGAATTTATGGGAAAAATTAAAGTTGTGATGATTGGTGCCGGGTACATTGCAAATTACCATACCCGGGGCCTTCAATCCATTCCTGACGTTGAAGTGGCAGCTGTTGTGGCTGTTCCGCTTCAGGCAGCTCAGGAATTTGCAGCCAAATATGGCATTGCAGAAGCTTACGATAGTATTGAACCTCTTGTAAAACGCGAGGATATCAACGCCGTGGTAATTGCTACCCCCAATAAATTTCATGCGCCTTATGCCAAGGAATTTTTGAGTAATGGCAAAGATGTTTTCATGGAAAAACCAATGGCTATGGATTATGCCGAAGGTTTGACGGTGAAAGAAACTGCTGAGGCGAATGGTCGTGTTGTAATGGTTGGCCACATGTGGCGTTTTGATACCGATGTGAATTACATTAAAGGTATTGTTGACAGTGGACAGCTCGGAAATATTGTAAAAACAAAAGGTTACGGGATTCACGAGAACTGGGGACCGGCCGGATGGTTCTCGAAAAAGGAACTGGCAGGAGGTGGCGCGTTAGCCGACATGGGTGTGCACGCTATTGATACAGCCCGCTATGTTTTGGGCGATCCGAAACCAACAAAGGTATATGCCAAAATCGGAACGTATTATGGCGATTACGATGTTGACGATTCAGGAATCGTTATGATTTCGTGGGATAATGGCGCTGAGTCGATCATTGAAAGCGGCTGGTGGCAACCTCACATGGATGGCCCCGAAGCTGGTACCGGTTTCTTTGGAACAAAAGGCTACGGAAGTGTTTTTCCAACTTTCCTGAAGATGAAGGTTGGCGACGCTTTGGGTCGATTTGATGCTAAATTACCAGTTCGCCTTGAACATTGCGAACAAGGAATGTACACCCGCCAGATGGAGCACTATGTGAATTCAATCCGAACCCGTCAGGAGCCGGTTCCCGGTATGACAGAAGGATTGATTATCCTGAAGATTGTTGATGCTGCCTATAAGTCAGCACAGACCGGCGAAGTAGTAAATCTGTAAAAAAAAATATTCAAGATTCGAGATTCCAAATTCGAGATTCCAAACCTAAACCAACAAAATGACAAATCAAAAGCAATACCCGGGCTGGTTGTTTATTGTGTTCCCAGCCATTACCATGCTATTGGGATGGGGATTGCGCGGCTATATCGGCGGAGGCCCGTTTGGAGCCATGATTCCGGGCGCAATGGTTGCGTTAAGCATTGCTATGTTGCTGAATCTTTCGGTACAGGCAACTTCAGTATTGGTTGTTTTTGCTGCTGTTGGCATTGGCATTGGCGGCGAGATGACTTACGGGCAAACGCTTGGTTTTTTGCGTAATCCTGATACTGTTTGGTGGGGAACTTTAGGAACTACCGTCAAAGGATCCGTCTGGGGATTGCTTGGTGCTGTCGTTTTTGCAATGGGTTTGTTGTATAAAAAACTGTCGCGGCGAACAATAATAGTTGCTTACCTGTTCACGCTGGCCGGAATGTACGTTGGCTTTAAGTTGATTAATCAGCCTATGGTCATCTATTTTTCTGATCCGGCAAAGCCTCGCGCCGAATCGTGGGCAGCGCTGTTGTTTGGCGCAATGACTTTGTTGGTTTACCTCAAAACGAAGCTCGATAAAAGAGATTATAAGTTAGTTTCCCTCCTTGCAATAGGAGGTTTTGTTAGTGGTGGATTGGGTTTTGGGCTCGGAGGCTTCTGGATGGTATTGGGAAATCAACTTCCCCGTGATGTTATTTTTAACAGCTGGTGGAAAGCGATGGAATTTACCTTCGGAATGCTACTCGGAGCAGGTTTAGGTTTAGTTGTGTGGCTCAGACGGAAAGACATTGAAGCAATTCAAATGGACTCTTCCTCTGAGCCTTTTTTTCAATCTGGGCCGGTTTGGAAAGACTTTTCAGTGTTCTTTTTACTTGCAATTCTCATCTTTTGGGCAATGCCTGGCTGGCTCGACCCCATTGTTGATAAGGGGTACACGCAGGGGAGTTTTGTTTGGCCCAATGGTGTCGATTTGGCTAAAATGTTGAGCAATTTCGCATTCTTCGGATTTCTGATCATTCTTGCAATCCTTTATTGGCCTGAAGTTGCCTGGCAGTTAGGTATCACTTTTACCTTTTGTTATGCAGCAATCGACTTCATGCAGGACGCTCTTCCCAAAGCGGATACCAATTCGCCTTTTACCCTTTATTTTCTCCTTATTTTGATCATGACTTCAGTTGTTTCGCTGCTGACTGCCTATTTCCAGCGAAAAGAAAACCTGATTCGAAATATGTTCCTGCTGTTGGTGTGGTCGTGTACGATTGTTGCGTTTTTGAGACTTGGGTTCTTTGAAAAGCCTGGTGAGATCTCCGGAATGTCGTTGCTTAAGATAATTGTCGGGAAGTTCTTTGTTCATCTGGTGTTTTTAGCTTCTGCAATTTACATCAGTTGTGTTGCGGCGCGGAAAATCAAATAGCATGAGGCTCGGTATCAATTAGAGCGTATAAAATATTAATTCAATCAATACCTTCATCTAACTAAATTTATAAAGAATGAATCGTCATTTTTCTAGCCTGATATTGTTTGCTGCCTTCCTCGCAGTATTTGGTTGCAGTCAAAACACACAACCGCAACTGGGCAAGTCTGAAATAAAAGAGGTGATTGCAGCAATGACTCCGGATGAAAAAATCGGGCTGACAGTTGGCGATGGAAAATTTTTACCCGCAACAAGTCAAAAAAATGTGGAGCAGGGAACAGGCATCATCATTGCCAATCAGAACTCAAAAATGGTTATTCCCCGTTTGGGTGTTTTCTCATCGGCCTTGTCCGATGGCCCTTCCGGCTTAAACCGCGATCCGCATCCGGCAGGGGCAACCGAATATACCTATTCAACCGCATTTCCAACCTCTACCTGCCTGGCAGCTTCGTGGAATACAGAACTGGCCGAGCAGATCGGAAAAATATTTGGAAATGAAGTTTTGGAATACGACTACGATGTGATTTTAATGCCAGCCTTGAATCTTCACCGCAACCCCAAATGCGGGCGCAATTTTGAATATTACTCCGAAGATCCGCTGTTGTCGGGCAAAATGTCGGCTTACATGGTTAAAGGCCTGCAATCGAACGGGATTGGCGCTACACTCAAACATTTCCTCGGGAACAACCAGGAAACCAACCGTCGCTCTTACAACGCGGTAATCAGTCAGCGGGCTTTGCGCGAAATTTACCTGCGCGGATTCGAAATTGCCGTGAAAGAAGGTAAGCCTGCCTGTATTATGACGTCGTACAACAAAGTGAATGGCTTTTACACTGCTGAAAATCCTGAATTGCTAAAAGATATTACCCGTCAGGAATGGGGATTCAACGGCGTTTTTATGACCGATTTTGACGGTTATGGCAGCGCTGTTGCCAAAGTTCGCGCGGGAAACAACATGCTGATGGGCGGAAGCAAAGATGAAGTAGCCGAATTAACTGCCGCCCTGAAAAATAAAACCCTCGACGAAAGTACTCTGGCTAAAAACCTGGAATATAATCTGAAATTAAAGCTGAATTCGCCACGAGCAAAAGGTTACCGGCCATCGATGAAACCCGATTTGGAAGCACATGCAAACGTAGCCAGGGAGGCCGCTTCAGAAGGAATGGTTTTGCTGAAAAATGAAAAAAACACGCTGCCCTTTAAGGATGTAAAAACAGTTGCTGTGTTCGGGAAAATTTCTTATTACCTGATTGAAGCCGGAACGGGAAGTGGCGGAATCCGAAGTAATAAATATGCCGTTTCGGTAAATGAAGGTTTAAAAGCCGCTGGATTTCAGGTTGTAAAAGAATGGGAAGATACTTACACGGCCTTTAACGCTAAGATATTGTCGGATAACCTTGTGCCGCCTTTCTTTAATAATCCCAAGATGCTGGCCGATAACGGAATAAAAGATGGCAAGGCTCCCGGACATTTTAAAAAGCGTTTGATTCCGTTCAGCGACGAAATGCCGCTCTCGAAAACTGATGTACTGAAACAGGTAGGCAATTCGGACGTTGCTGTTGTAACTCTGGGCCGCAGTGGTGGCGAGAATTACGAAAATGGCTATTTACCTTTCACGCCAACCGAAGTTGAAATGGTAAAAAATGTATGTGAAGTTTACCACAGCGCTGGCAAAAAAGTAGTTATTGTTTTAAACGTTGGCGGAGTTTGCGAAACTTCCAGTTGGAGCGCTTATCCCGACGCCATTTTGTGTGCCTGGCAGCCAGGTCAGGAGGGTGGTCATGCTATAGCCGATATTCTGAAAGGTGCAGTAAATCCTTCAGGAAAATTGCCCGATACGTTTCCTTTGAAATACGAAGATGTTCCGTCAGCCGCAACATTTCCCGGCGAACCTGCCGACAATCCGGTTAATTCGTTTTACAAGGAAGGTATTTATGTGGGCTACCGCTATTACGATTCGTTTAATGTTCCGACGGCTTATGAATTTGGCTACGGACTTTCTTACACTCATTTTGAGTATTCCGACTTGAAGCTCAGTAGCCCAGCATTTATGGGCAAAATGACCGTTTCGGTTACAGTGAAAAACGCAGGCACGATAGCCGGAAAAGAAGTGGTTCAGCTCTACTTGTCGGCGCCATCGGCCGAAATCGAAAAACCTGATCAGGAATTGAAAGGATTTGCAAAGACCAAATTGCTTCAGCCGGGTGAAACTCAGCAATTGGTATTTGAGTTGGATGCACGCGCTTTGGCCTCATTTCGGAGTGGAATCAGTTCGTGGGTAGCCGATGCCGGCAAATATGAAGTTCGGATCGGTGCTTCGTCGAAAGATATCCGACAGAAAGCGTCGTTCGATCTGGATAAAACCGAAGTAGTTGAACATGTTCACGACGTTCTATACCCTAATTTTGAGATGCAGGAACTGAGCAGAAACAAAAAATAATTAAAATGCGGCTAACTCTGATTTTTATAATCCTGATTTTTTCTTTCATATCTGTTCATGCTCAGATGTTCGACAAAAAACAGGGAGGAGGTTTGCCCGATCCGCAATTGAGCCAAAAAGACAACGATTTTATCGACCGTCAGAACAAGGTTTTTTTTGACACCATTCAGGCTATTTTAAAAAGCAATCCACCTGCATGGCACGATAATTTCCGACGAACAGCAGCTAAAATGCTGATGGATGCCGTGTTTCACGATCGTTTTGCTGCCCATCGGAAGCCTGTTCAGCAGTTCTTCCACAACAGGATCGCTCAGGTTCTCGAAGGGCTTGAAACAACTAAGGTTGAACATGGTGTTCGGATTTGGAAAATCTACGACATGGCATTTATTGCGCGAACCAAATCGGTTACCCTGGCTTTCGATTTGGTGAGTGGAATCACATCAGGATCAGCCGAT
>DAOPZV010000197.1:0-1199 GCA_035353575.1 Prolixibacteraceae bacterium
CCAAACATCCATTCGGGGTCGAAGAAAGGGGAAGAGGCATTCTGGTCGTAAGGGTTCCAGGAGGTAATTTGGCGGGCAAGAGCTACCACCACTCCGAGGCGGGAATAATCGCTTGATTCTTCTATTTTTTTTGCTGCTGAATTTATGATTTCCTTTAATTCTTTTTTGCTTTTATCGCTGGGTTTATAGGTTTTAGTAATGATCTCGCCAAAGATATTGGTCGATGAAGAGCTGCGCTCGATCGTTTTATCTAACAGTTCCAGTTTTTTTTCAGCGAATGCTTTTTGCCGCTGGTAAAAGGATTTATTTTCGTCTTTGTGTTTTACATACAGTTTTGTTATTTCGTTTTCAATTTCGACCCTCAACGTGTCATCTTTCTCCCGTAATCGTTTCTTCTCAGCTGCGTGAGTTACCAAAAACTGTCGATGGCGAACATGTTGCAGTTTGTCAATCAAATTCTTAATTCGATCATCGTTGAAGAGTTGCAGATCTTCATCTGTTTTTTCCAGTCCTATCAGCGTATTAGCTGCCACAAATTTCGTTTCGAGGTTAGGCAGGGGTCTGATGCCATAATTATCGGTGTCAGTGCCGCTTTTCCGTTGCTCGCACACAAGCGATATAAAGAAACGTAATTTTGTTATTTGTACTGCTATGCTTTGAATATCAACGCCATAAATACAATTTTCAATCAGGTGCAGTTTACGGGCATAGTCCGGATAATTCAGTCCATCGTCGAAAGTTTTTTCTATTTCAGCTAAAAGTTCCTCCCTGTCTTCGTCGCTCAATCTTTCAGTTTCTTCAAAATCTTTCATTGCTTCAGCCATTATCACACTGTTCCAGTGTTCATTGTCGGGATCGAGCTTTCTAAGCACATGCACCATTTGTTGCAGTATGCCCATGGGGAAGGCTCCCGAGCCGCAGGCCGGGTCGAGAATTTTACAGTCGAAAGTGGCCTGTATGAGTTGTTCGCGCTGTGTATTTGATATTTCGTAGGTTTTATCTTCGTAACTGAACAAATTGCGAAGTTCCATTTCGGGCACTTCGGGTACTTGAGTTTGATAATAAGCTATCAGACTTTCGTTGACCATATAATTCACAATCTCGCGCGGGGTATAAAACGAACCGGTTTGTTTGCGGGCTGTTTCCTGTGTTTCGGGATTGTATGCACCCAGCAGATTTTCGAATACTTTGCCCAGCAA
>DAOPZV010000197.1:1299-2871 GCA_035353575.1 Prolixibacteraceae bacterium
GGAATTTGACTGAAATAGTTGATTACCTCATCGGTACTTGCGCTAAATTCTTTTTCGTAGCGATAGTAATTTTTAATGGTATTGGTACTCCGGTTTTCGAGATACCCTTTGTCTTCGGCAAAGCGGCGTTTGCCGGTTTCCTGATTTAAGGTAGCAAAAAACAGGTTTTGCAATATAGCCCGGTAGTAGTTGTGTTGGGTTGCGCTTTGGGCATCAAAATCTTTCAGCAGACCGGAGAGTTTTTCTGTGTCAAAAAAATCGGGCTTTACCAATTCCTTTTGTCGGAGAAACCATACAAAAATAAGGCGGGTTATCAACCGGATGACATTTTCTGCGTTGTACTTTCCGTTATCATTTTCATCATTGATATCGTTGGGGAACGAAACATTTTTAACTGCCCAGAAATACCAATCGGAAAGTTCACGGTAAAATTCCTTTGTGAGCACTTCTACCGAGAATCGATTTTCCAGGTCATCAATTATCGTCAACCGTTTTGCATTCTCTGTACGTTCCCTTATCTTCCCTTTATCTATCAGAAACTGTTTGGGAGTTTTCACATGTGCGCCTTCGCCCAGCAGAAAAGAATACCGGCGCGGATTGGAAAAACTGCGGGTAATGCGTGCCGACTGGTCGCTTTGCAAGGCTTCTATCTGTAGCAGCGAGAAGCGATATTGTTTGTTGCCCTCCGAGTGGAAAATAATCAAAGCCCGGTTGTTGTAGCTTTTATTGAGCATCAGCCGGAACGCATCCTGAGCTATTCCCACGCGTGCATCGTGCGAGGAAGAATGCAGTATCTCGTACACATCCAGCCCCATACTACGACATACACCTAATCGTGTAGCTTCGATGGTGTAATTGGTGGTAAAGTTTAAATCTTCCAGCTTTTCCTCCAGCATTACGAAATCGTCCGGGAGAAAATCGTGCTCCAGAAAATGAAGGAAATCGGTGCGGTTGTAAGGTTTGTTGAAGTCGATCATGGTGTAATAATTTACATAGATAGTTTCTCTACAAAAGAGGCTATCTTTTTTGATTTTAATTAGTTTTCTCCGAAAGATAGTCTCTCTTTGTGAGAGGCTATCTATTCTCTATTGCTTTTAATAGATAGTCTCTCTTTGAGAGAGGCTATCTATTCTCTATTGCTTGTAAGAGATAGTCTCTCTTTGAGAGAGGCTATCTCTTTGACTTTAGATTAAAGGAACAAACCAAATTCTTTAGCTCTGATTTTATTGATTAGTTTTCCATTTCTTAAACCACAAAAATCGCGGTAAGAAGAATATATGTAGTCTTCGGGTTTTTCAACCAATTTCGCTTTAACCGGATTATTGTGAATGTAATTCCAACAAATTACCGGATATTCTCTTTCAGGAATTCTAACATTGATTTGGGTGCCAAAAACTGTATTAAAATAAGAAGGAGTAATGCCTTCACATTTCGTCACACATTCCGCTTTTGTATGTGCTTTAAATAACGATCCAGTTCTGTTTTCGCTTTTATTTACTGCTTGCGTGTAAGAGCGGATTAGATAACCTATTGAATTGTTGAAAGTTCGCTCTTTATGGTCTGTAAAGATAG
>DAOPZV010000197.1:2971-6682 GCA_035353575.1 Prolixibacteraceae bacterium
AAAAGATAGCCTCTCTCAAAGAGAGACTGTCTTTAACTTAACCTTCTTAAAAGATAGCCTCTCTCAAAGAGAGACTGTCTTTAACTTAACCTTCTTAAAAGATAGCCTCTCTCAAAGAGAGACTGTCTTTATCTCCTCTGCCAGTATCAACGTTTCCGGTCCCTGTAAAACGGTATCGTACGTTTGCAATGCTTTGCGGATATACTCACGGCTCACCAGTTCGGGCAACGTGCTGTATCCTGCAGGTTTTAACCGGTTGATAAGCCTGAGCGAATAGCCCGATATAGCATCGTATTCAATGGCTGTTTTCAGATCTTCGAGGTATTCCATATCGCAGGAGTGAGTCTGAATGACTACCCGTATTTTATCAAGTGCATCACGTTTGGTTTTTTCGGCATCACTTTCAGAGCCCGAAGCAAAAAGAGATTTTTTGACTGTTGAATAAATTTTCTCAAACTGATCCGAAACTTCATATCCTTTTTCATCGGGCGCAGCTTCCAACAGTTTGAAGGCATCCTGAGGTGTAATGTCAGTCGGACTTCCGGCATCGGGTGCAAACTTAAAGACAAAATCATTTCCTTTTCGGGCAAAAACCAGTACGCCTTCCTGTTCTAGTGTCGTTTTTCGTCGGGTTTTGGAACGCAGGGGCAGCTGGAGTGCTTCTTTCATTTCGGGAGTAGCGATGAGCTGATTGAGTTTGGCGCGGTAATCCGTATCCCACGATTTTTGTTCTTCGGCATCGCTTAGTTTTTTGTACTGATCGATAAAAAAGGCCTGCAGTTGTTCATCGGAAGTAAGTACTTTGGTATCTTCGCCCATGATGGCGTGAATCATAGCCATTTTGAGTGTCGAAATTTCCTGAGTACGTGTTTCGGTTTCGCCGATATCAGTTGGGAAATAGTTGTAAATGTACAATTTATCGAAGACTTTTTTATTTACACGATTGATACGTCCGATACGCTGAATGACCCTTGTGGGATTGTAGGGAATATCGTAATTGAAAATAGCTCCTGCGCGGTGCAGGTTGTATCCTTCCGAAATGGCATCAGTGGCTACCAGCACTTTATAATTATTCTGCTGTAAATCATCGTCGTAACCAGCATCAAAATTGGCTTTGATAATTTGTTTGTTACCGGGTGTGGCTTTTCCGCCTGTATATGCAAAAACAGGCAATTTAGCTTTTTCAAGTTTTTCGCCCAGATAATCGATGGTGTCGGCAAACTGGCTGAAAACAACAATTTTCCGTTTAGGATCAGTTTTGAGTTTCTCCTTAAGGATTTCAATAAACTCATCGAGTTTGGGATCGAAAGTCACTGCATCCCATTCATCTTTTAAGGTTTGCAACAATTCAATGTCTGATTGTAAATCTTCAAAAAAATCAGGATTTAAATACTCCGTTTTCAATTCGAAAAGACCTTTGCTTTTGAATTTTTCAATAGCGGCTTCCAGTTCCTCATCAAACATCTCCGGGAAAACATCGTTGGTTGATTGGTACATGGCTTCTATGTCGGGCAACATCCCTTTTTTGAAAACCGGAACGGTATTCCTTTTCTCGGTCCACGCCAGAATGTTACGACAATTGACAAGCATATTGTTCAACGAAATGCGAAAAGCAATTTGCGAACTCTCAAAGCGGCGAACCAATAAGGTACGCATGAATTTGGCCAGATTTCGTTGCGTTCCCTTGAAAAGATTGTATTCAAAACCGGCTGCTTCAACAGCTTCCCTTACTTTTTCCTCGTATTCGGGCAGTACGTACATGACCGGCTTATACCGGGCTGCTTTGAACTCATTCTGCGGAACAATTTCGTCTTTTATGTCATCGCTGTAGAGGTAATCACTTTCATCTGTAATTTCACCGTTTTGTTGGTGCGAAATACGTTCAAGCGTTGAAACATACAATTCTCTTAAATCACCCAAATCGTAATCGAGCAATTGCGGTGGTTCTACTTCAGGAAATTCGATTTTCTGAAGTTTCAAATCATCAGCGTAAGCCGGAATACCTTTCAGGTCCAACCTCGAACGACGAATTATCAGGGGTGAAATAATGGTACGTATCTGCCTGGCAATGCTGTCGATGGTCAAAGCGACTTCTTCATCACTGATTGATTTTTCTTTCTGCTTTATTTTCAGGTTTTTATACATGGATATCAGTTCCCTGAAGCTGTGCCCCAGATTATCCACCGTTTGCAAAGTCGATTTTGTGGGTATCTGAAACAGCTTAATCATCGAATAAATATCAGCAGGTTGGTTGTTGAATGGTGTTGCAGTCAACAGCATCACTTTATTTCCCTGACACAATTCGTGCAGCAGAGCATAATCTTGTGTAAATTCGTTCCGGTAATTGTGTGCTTCGTCAATTACAATTAACCATTGCTCATTTGCTCTGGTTTTCGAGCGGTAATACTCCAGTGCTTTACCGATTACGCCGCGGCTGAAAACCCGCGCTGTAAAACGAAATTCATCCTTGTAATCGTCCCATTGCGATACAAGGTGTGGTGGGGCAATGATTATTGTTCGTAGATCAAGGTTATTGGCAGTGGCTGAACCGATAATACTTTTTCCCAGCCCAACAACATCGGAAATTATCACGCCATTGTGTTTCTCAATCGTCGAAAGTGCCATTCTCACGGCATCTTCCTGGTATTTGAGATTATAAAATTTCCCTTTGGTAATGTTGTGAGGTGAACGTATACGCTTAGAAGTATCGATATTGAAATACTCGTACAACACCCGTAAGTAAAGCAAATATGGTGGAAATATCTTTTCGTACCAGATGTGTTTGATTACACCATCTTCAAAATCCTGAATATGATCCTTGTCGGCAAGTACTATAGCTTCATCCCACAAACTTTCAAAAATTTTACTTGCTTCAAGGTATTCTGCCTTGTTCTGAAAACGTACATTTATTTCATTCTGACCGCGTAAGCCGCTGTAGCTCAAATTGCTCGAACCGGTAATGACACAGCCCGGAGTTTCACCATCTTCAGCAAATTCTTCCTTGTAACTGAAAATGTACATTTTAGCATGACAGGGTTCTTTGGTTTTGCGTATCTCCAGTGTCCCGTTCTTAATTTTCTCAACATATATTTTGAACGCTTCCACCTGTTTGCTTCCTTCAAAATAATCGGTTTTGGAAAAAAGTGAAACTAACGATTCGTAATTTTCCTCACGAATATCCTGCCGCGATGATTTTTGTTTTTTTGCAAAAAAATCAAATTCCGAAGTTTTGTTCCGGAGCTCTTTATCCATTTCGAGCCCGACAAGGATACGCATTTTCTTATCAGCAATGTTTGTGTAAATTTCTTCAATACCGGAGAAGTAAAAATAACCTACCAGAAAATCGAGATTTGAAGCTTTTACGGGCAGGATGCCCTGAATGACTTTAGATAGAGATTTTTCACCCTTGTTTGTGATAAAATATTGGCTCATGGTGTTCTATTTGATCAGAATTAGTAATCCTCCCACAAATCTACAAATTTACTTTAACAATCCGATTTAAAGTGAATAAATTAAATTGATTGCAAATAATATTTCCCCAATTATCACTGCTTTTTATGCAACTTGCAAAAATACAACGCAAGTTTGACAGCTTTTGACACTTTTGAAAAATTATTCAATATTTCTGAGTTTTTTTGCAAAAAACGAATTAAAGCAAACGCTGACCCGGGTGGGGCAGCGTTTGCTTACAAACAATTTAATGATTTCAAT
>DAOPZV010000198.1:0-6680 GCA_035353575.1 Prolixibacteraceae bacterium
CCGTTGTTCTTCCATCTGGTGAAATAGCAGTAAACTAGTTCCCTATTGGGAGAACAGCCAGGTATCATGCACCATTGGCAGCCTGTTTTAATCAAATAGAAAATGGCATTGAAAATACCTTTAAAGAATGTTTTCTCTTACGATTGTCGTTTAAAATGCCACTTAATAGCATCCATTGCCTATCGGTGAGGTTGGTTAGATAATGTTTCATCTATTCTTAATATCCTGGTAATCATAAAGATAGCAAAAGCCAATTAACAAACTGATAGTCAGTGTTTTATTTGCAAGTATTCTAAATTTAAACAGTCTCTTAAAACACTAAAAATTTGAATGCCTGATTGTTTTACTCTACTGGAGCAACCCTGTGTTTAAGTAATGAGCGTACCGGATTAAAAATGCGTTGAATTAGTCTAAGGTCGGAAGTTATTATTTCGGCTGACCCTTTCATTTCCTGAGTGAACTTTAAATTGATATCGTAATTTGTTTTCAAATCCTGCGGCATTTCCACCTCAACCACATAACTTTCGTTGTTAGGCATCAGCGAAATGTTTCTCACCGCTCCCCTCACATAACCATATTCCATGTAAGGAAAATTCTCGAACCGAATGTTTACTTTCTGGCCAACCGCCACTTTTCCGGCCCCTTTTACCGGCAAGTTAATGCGTCCAATAATTTGCGATTGTCTTTCAGGAATCACAGAAAATACGATCTCGTCTTTTTTCACCTGCTGATTTTTACTCCAGAATGTGGCAAAACTAACTTTTCCTGAGGTCGGACTTTTAATAACAAATGCCTGTTCCCAATATGCCCAGCGACTTTTAAGTACATTCATCGCTTCGATCAACGTGTTTTGCGCTTTCTTTTTCTGATCGGCAAACTCCATTTCAGCATCAACAACTTCCTGTTCAAGCTTAATAATGGAACTTTGGGTTTCGGCCAGCTTGGTTCGGGAGCCATTTAAATTGTATTTCTTTTGAATTAATGTTCCTTTCGTCTTTTCGAGATCAAGATCAGACAGAACACCTTTTAGCTGTAACGAAGAATCGCGTTTAAACTGGTTATTGGCGATCTTGAAATCGGCATCCATATCCCGCTTTTGAGCCCAAAGCCGATCGTAATATATTTTGTTCATAGCTATTTGCTGGCGAAGTGCTTTTATCTTCTTCGGATGAAGTTTCAAACGAAGCAGTGTGAAATAATCGTTGTAAATCCGAACGAAGCTCGAATAATCAGACTGAATATCTCCCAATTGCAAGTCATTCACGGGATGTACTGCTTCAAGTGTATCGAACGATTGCATGAAGGGCTCCATCTTGACCAGTAAATCCTTTAATTTCATCGCATCCTTAAAATGAGCAGTATTTTCCAGAATGGCAATGATTTGCCCATCAGAAACAATTTGCTGGTCAGTTACCAGAATAGAATCAATCCGGCCTGTTGTACGTGCAGCCAAATAAGCCGGCGGGTTTTCTGACAAAACAACTATATCAGCATTAATCACGTCGGGATATTTAAAAAAGTAACTTCCTGCCAGCAACAATATAATGAAACCCAAAACCAACATGATCCCGGAACGAATAAGCCACCTTGGCGATTGCTGCACAATCTCCTGAAATTCGTCGCTTCTCAATTCAATTTCAATCGGTTTTCTTTCTTTGTCCATTTTATTGTACTATTTGTTGCGAGTTACAGGTTAAAGAAACAGGCAACTCGCATCTCAGATCAACTTCCCAGCTCGAGTTGGTTCTTTACCAAGTTATAATAAGCTCCTTTTAACGCTGTTAGTTCTTCGTGGTTTCCCAATTCAACCAATTGCCCTTTTTCCAGCACGGCAATCTGGTGTGCATTCTTAACTGTACTTAAGCGGTGCGCCACCACAACAACTGTTTTTCCAGCGAAGAACTCATTCAGATTTTCAAGTATTACTTTTTCGTTGTTAGCATCCAACGCATTGGTTGCTTCGTCAAAGAATATGAATTCCGGATTTTTATAAATGGCGCGTGCTATCAAAATACGTTGCTTTTGTCCCTGGCTTAGCCCAACTCCTTCAGGCCCAATCTTAGTATTGTAATTCAATGGCAGCGACTCAATAAATTCCTGAATATTTGCCAGCCGAACGGCATAAGCCAACCGATCTTTGTCAATTTCATCTTCAGGAAGAGCAATGTTGTTGGCTATAGTATCGGAAAAAATAAACCCATCCTGCATAACAGCGCCGCATTGATCGCGCCACCACTGTTGTTTAAACTGATCGAGATCGGAGCTACCAACTTTTATTGAACCTGAAACAGGCGGATAGAACCCCAACAACAATTTAACCAATGTTGTTTTTCCGCTACCGCTGGTTCCAACGATGGCTGTAACTTCTCCCTGGGGTATTTCCAGATTTATATTATTCAGAACCTTTGGAGAATTAGGGCCTTCGTATTGAAATACCAAATTAGAAATGGTAATATCAGAATTAGCTGGCAGCGAAGTCAATTTTCCGGCCTGATCTTGTTCTTCGTCTTTCTGCGTGTGAATTTCGCTCAATCGTTCCAAACTAATTTTGGCATCCTGCGAAACCTGCATAAACTCAACCATCTGGTCGAGCGGACTATTCATTTGCCCTATTATATATTGTATGGCCAGCATCATACCCAAAGTCATGCTACCATTAACAACTGCCGTAGCAGCCAAAACTGTAATTACAATATTCTTGGTTTCGTTTATAAATACCGATCCAGCCTGCTGGTATTGTTGCAACGAAAGGCTTTTGATGTTTACCTTGAACAGTCGGGCCTGGATACGCTCCCATTCCCAGCGTTTTTGCCGTTCGTAGTTGTTCAGTTTTATTTCCTGCATTCCGTTGATGAGCTGGATAAGCTTGCTCTGATTATCGGCCAGTTGAACAAATTGCTTAAAATCGAGTTCCCTCCTCTTTTTCAGGAACAGGAATACCCACAATATATATAGACCTGATCCAAACAAAAAAACCAGGAAAATGCTCCACTTGTATATAACAAGCACAATACTGAATATGATAATATTGAAAACTGAAAAAACGACATTCAGCGACTGCGAAGTGAGAAAACGCTCAATACGGCGGTGATCGCCAATACGCTGCAACAAATCGCCAATCATTTTAGTGTCGAAAAAGCCAATTGGAAGCTTCATCAGCTTGATCAAAAAATCGGAAATAATACTGATATTGATCCGGGTACTAATATGCAGCAAAATCCACGAGCGAATGAAATCAACTGTCATGCGGCTAAAGAACAACATCATCTGTGCGGCCAGCACCAAATAGATGAAATTCAAATCCTGGGTATTAATCCCCACATCGACAATGCTCTGAGTTAAGAATGGAAATATCAGCTGAATTAAGCTTCCGGCGATAAATCCAAGAATCAGCTGAGTTACCAACTTCCGGTGTGGTTTCAAATACCGAAGTAAAAACCGGAATTGGCTCCGATTGGCCTGCTCACCTTCAAGCTCGAAGAATTTTGGTGTCGGATCAAACAGAAGGCAAATACCTTTCTCCTCTCCCTGCTTCACCGTAGCCAGCCAATGTTTTTTAAATTCTGCTTCGGTATATTCAACCAAGCCAAATGCAGGATCGGCAACATAAACTTTTCCTTTACGAAGGTTGTAAACAACCACAAAATGCTCCTGATCCCAATGTACGACCAAAGGTTTTGGTGCCTGAAACAACTGTTCGAAAGTAATTCTTGCCCCGATAGTTCTGAATCCAATGGCTTCTGCAGCTTCGCTAAGCCCAAGCAATGAGACTCCTTCGCGAGTTATATGTGCTAATTGCCGAAGCTTTTGGAGTGAGTAGTTTTTCCCGTAAAATGCAGCGATCATGCGGATACAGGTGGGTCCGCAATCCATGGCATCGTACTGTTTAAAGAAAGGGAACTTGGCCATACTGATTCATTGTTCATCAAAAATAGAAGAATAAAATGAAACTATGTAATCTAACCCTTGCTGAAAGCATTTTTTTTTGAATCCCTCTCATTCTTTGGCTTGACGAAATGACAGGAAACTGCCTCCATTAAAAATTGAACAATTATTATTCAAGCTAAAAATCATAATATTTTAAAATTCCAAATAATTTATATTAACCTGAAATTCAGCACGCTTTTCGGCATCATTGTCATACTGACGTCAATACACATAATTAAAATCATTTTTGCCCAATCAAAAAAATATTAAAAAACATATAAAAAACATAGATCACTTATATACTGATAGTTATACAAATAGTTAATAATCCTTAAAAACTCCAAAACACTGATTTTCTTACCCTTCAAAATACCTCTATTTCGCCGTTTCTTATAGCAAATTCGGGTAATCTCAAAGCAACTTGATTGTTAAGTAATTATTACTAATTTTGATCCTCTCTGTTGATTACAGCGCCAGAAAGCTGATAATGAATGAGTAAAAACCAATAACTATCTAAATAATATGAAAGTCTATAAAACTGACGAGATCCGGAACATCGCTTTAATTGGTGGTGCCGGCAGTGGGAAAACCACCCTTGCAGAAGCTATGCTTTTCGAGGGTGGAGTAATCAACCGCAGAGGTGATGTCGGAAGTAAAAATACAGTATCCGACTACCATCTGATAGAGCAGGAATATGGAAACTCCGTAACATCTTCGCTCTTATATACTGAAGCAAATGGCAAAAAAATCAACATTCTCGATACTCCCGGAATGGATGATTTTTGCGGAGGAACAGTTTCTTCGCTACAGGTAACAGAGTTGGGATTAATGCTAATTGACGCATCAACAGGTATCGCAGCCGGAACCGAATCGGCTAACCGCCATGCCGAAGCAGCTAAAACTCCTATGGTTTTAATAGTAAACCACCTCGATAACGAAAACGCCAATTTCGATCAAACCATTGAAAACTTAAAAGGAAAATTCGGCAACAAGGTAACGGTTGTTCAGTACCCTGTTGAAGCTGGTCTGGGATTCAATACGATAATCGATGTATTGAAAATGAAAATGTATAAATACAAACCAGAAGGTGGAAAACCGGAAGTTTCGGAAATTCCTGATTCAGAAAAAGAACGTGCAGACGAACTTCATAACGAACTGATTGAGATGGCAGCCGAAAACGAAGAATCGTTAATGGAGCTTTATTTCGAACAGGGTTCTCTTTCTGAAGACGACATGCGCAAAGGAATGCGTATTGGTATGCTTCAGCGCGACTTCTTCCCGGTGTTCTGTACATCAGCCAAGAAAAACATGGGAGTTGGCCGTTTACTCGAATTCATCTGCAACATTGCACCAGCACCGAGTCTTGTTCCAATGCGGGCAATCACTCAAGGAAAAGAAGTTAAAATGGTTGAAACAGCACCAGCTTCTCTGTTTGTGTTTAAAACAGCCATTGAGCAACACGTTGGAGAAGTAACTTTCTTTAAAGTGATGTCGGGAAAACTGACTGAAGGAAAAGACTTGTATAATACATTTAATAACGGCAAGGAACGCCTGTCTCAATTGTTTGTTACAGCAGGGAAAACCCGCGTTTCAGTTCCTGAATTGGTCGCAGGAGACATCGGCTGCACCGTAAAATTAAAAGACACCAAATTTAATCAGACACTTTGCGATAAGGACCTCGATATAAAATTCGCTCCAATACAATTTCCGGCACCAAAGTTCAGAGTTGCTGTTAAGGCTGTGAACGAGTCGGAAGATGAAAAAGTAGGCGAAATCCTTCATAAATTGAAAGATGAAGATCCAACTTACCTGGTAAATTACTCGAAAGAATTAAAGCAATTGATTGTTGAAGGTCAGGGTGAATACCACTTGAATACATTAAAATGGTATTTTGACAACATTCACAAAATTGACATTGAATACAAAGCGCCAAAGATTCCGTACCGCGAAACCATTACTAAATTTGCTCAGGCCGACTACCGCCACAAAAAGCAATCGGGAGGTGCCGGTCAGTTTGGCGAAGTTCACATGATTATTGAACCATACGAAGAAGGCAGCGAAGCTAAAAATATGTTCGTTTACGGTGGTAAGGAAATGAAGATATCGGTTCGCGATACGCAGGAATATCCTCTGCAATGGGGCGGAAAGCTGATTTATCACAACTGTATCGTTGGCGGATCAATTGACGCCCGTTTCATGCCTGCCATTCTCAAAGGTATCATGGAAAAAATGGAAGAAGGTCCGCTTACCGGTTCCTATGCCCGCGACATCCGTGTTTACATTTACGACGGGAAAATGCACCCGGTTGACTCAAACGAAATCTCCTTCCGTTTAGCCGGACGTAATGCATTCAGCACCGCATTCCGTAACGCAGGACCAAAGATTCTGGAACCGATATACGACCTCGACGTTTGGGTACAAAGCGAAAGAATGGGCGATGTAATGAGCGACCTACAAGGCCGCCGCGCTTTGATCATGGGTATGGGCTCAGAAAAGGGCTATGAAAAGATCTCGGCACGCGTTCCGTTGAAAGAAATGAACAAATACTCTACTTCGTTAAGTTCGCTGACCGGCGGTCGCGGCGTATTTTCAATGAAATTTGCAGCATACGAAAAAGTGCCGCAGGAAGTACAGGATGAACTGCTTGCAGCTTATGCGGCTGAAGAAAAAGAAGAATAGCACCAATTCTATCTTAAATATCTACTAGAACTATCAAAACGAAAAACCCGGGAATGCCACCCGGGTTTTTTCAT
>DAOPZV010000199.1:0-6485 GCA_035353575.1 Prolixibacteraceae bacterium
AGTCACCCGCTCACTATGAACCTAGTTATTAAGTAATTCTTCTACTTCTTCTTTCAGTTTGGGTAAATGATTGATCACAATAGCCCAAATATTTACAGGTTCAACAGAATCATATCCATGTATGATTTTATTTCTGGCATCAACAATTCGTCGGGCATTTGAAATTTGAATTTCAGGATTAATCCTCAGTAGTTGGTTCATAGCTTCACCGATGATTTCCAGATTTCTTTCAACTGCATCCTGAAGCATCTGGTTGTTCTGAAAAGATTCAAAAGATCTTGGTTCTCCAATATAATTATCAACATTTGAGATAGATAATTGAATATCAAACAAATATTTTTTAATTCTATTATCCATAAATCAATTGTTTTGTATTGTTAACTTCTTCGATGAAATATGGATTTTTAAGTGAACTCTCAGTAACCAGATCGATTTCACGATTAAAGTAAGCTTTTAAATAATCGTACAACGACCACCATAGCTCACCTTTTTCGAGTGGATCAAGGTTTTCCTGAAAAGAAACCAGCAAATCAATGTCGCTTTCGTTATTGAAATTTGAATTTGTGGCTGAACCAAAAAGATAGATTTTTTCAACCTTATGCGACTGAAAAACAGACTTTAATGATTTTAACCGGTTCAAAATTGCGGATTCCATAACTAGAGATAAATAAATCTGACTACTAAAGTACAAGTTTCATTTTATATCTCAACTACCGATCAAACCTCAATTTGAAAATAACCACTTCAGGGCGATTTCCGGTGCGAACCGATGGTCCCCATGTTCCAAAGCCCGACGACACGTAGAAGTTGGTATTACCTTTCTTCAAATAACCCCAGCTCAACTCGAAAATGGCTTTCGTGATGTAGTTGAAAGGCCACAATTGTCCGTGGTGCGTGTGTCCCGAGAGGTGCAAATCGACGTTCAAATCAGAAGCTTCGCTTAAGTTGAATGGTTGGTGGTTCATTACAATGATCGGGTATTCAGGATTTGTTGAAGCCATCAGTTCTTTCAACGGTTTGGGTTGGTTCACGCCTCGTGCCGAACGGTCGTTTCTTCCAATTAATTGAATGCCATTTGGCAACGTGACTAAACTGTCAATCAATACTTTAATGTTTATGCTTTTGAGGTATGGTAACGTCTTTTGCTCACCGCCAATGTATTCGTGATTTCCCAAAATGGCATAAACGCCCAGAGGTGTTTTTATTTCCTGAATGTGTTTGCCCAGGTTTTTGCGCAATACCGGCGCAATTTCACCATCAACCAAATCGCCGCAAAGCAGCACCATATCTGGTTTTTGCTCATTCACAATATCGAGCAGTTTTTTTTCCCGCCGTTCGCCAATCAATGCTCCAAGATGAATGTCAGAAGCCATCAGGATTTTAACTTCAGGATTGCCGTTTATCTTTTTATGAATTTCGAGCGGAATTTCTTTTACATTGATCCATAGTGCATTGATGTGCCCTCCGATTACAATTACCGAAGCCAGTCCAAAAACGCCAAGTCCGAGCCTGAATTTCATGATTTGCGAAAATTCAGGAAGAAAGTGAAAGAAATGATTGGCCAATCTCACCAGGTCGATGACGAAAACAGCAAGGAAAAGATAGAGCATGTAAGCCATCCAGAACGAGCCAATGCGGTAAATCCATTCACTTAGAGCCGACGAAACAGCACGTTCCATAAACGAGCCGGTAACAAAACAGGCGGCTATTGTCCAGAAAAGTACAATAAACCATCGTCTCATGGATCCGTTCAGCGAAAAGGCCTGAAGGCCACGGGCAAAAATGTAGTAATTTACAGAGCCATATATCAGCAATACAATGCTGAAAAAAATTAAAAACGAAGTAAGGCGCATGTTGTTTGTTTAAATTGTTTTCCGGCTTGAAAGATGATGAGAAAGAATCCGATCATTTCAAAAAATCGCACCTCTACTCTTCTCCATCTTCTTCTTCTTCAAATTCCAAAAACTCCTGAACATTCATAAATTCATCGGCGAAACGGGCAATCCAGTCGTTAATATCGGAGCAGAAAACCAGCTTTTGAGCTTTAGGCAAACTTTCGGCCAACCGGTCGATCTGAGAATAGTTGATACTTTTGATAACCTGCTCAGCATCGTCAATTGCAAGAATTTTTACCACACTTAAATTCAACCCATAAATAGAATAAACCTGGTTTAGCCGTTTGGCAGTGCCGATAACCACGTCACTTCCCAAATAAATCTGATCTTTCTGATCGTTCAGCTTACCGTCTTCGCAAGCCGTGTGAATACGAAGGTCGGTATATTCGCCTAGACGAATGAACTCTTCTTTTATTTTATTTGCCGACTCAGAATTTGGAACAATGATTATTGCACGTGGATTGTCATCGAGTGATGCCTTCAGTTTTTGAAGTACGCTGATGACGATAGTCGTGGTTTTTCCGGTTTCGTTGTCGGCCACACAGGCCAAATCGCGCCCACTTTTAATTTTTGGAATGCACAAGTGCTGCAACGCTGTTGATTCGGTGAGTCCGTTTTGCTCCAACGATTCAATAAGCTGTATGTCAAGTTTTTCTGTGAACATCTGATTTATTTACGATTTTGTTATTTACTATTTTAAAGTTCGAAGTTCGGAGTTGAAAAAATCTTTGATAGCTAAATTGGTTAAATGTTGATTTATCTATCTAGCCATTTAACCATTCAACCATTAATTTTCATCTTCAAATCCCCAAATCCCCAAATCCCCAAATCTTCTTATCTCCTAAAAACTGCGACTTTTCCCTATCCAATCTCCACCACGGTTATTCCTGCACCGCCAAACTGAACATGCTCGTCGTGGAAAGTTTTAACGGCCGGTTCCGACTTCAGATAGCTGCGGATCATCTCTTTTAAAATGCCGTTTCCTTTTCCGTGCAAAATTCGCAATTCACTGAAATCGAGCATAATTGCATCGTCGATCCAACCCTGGATGAGCTGCAATGCTTCTTCGGCACGCTGCCCCCGAACGTCAATCTCGGTTTTGAACGACAACCGTTTTTCGCTCATGCCTTTGTTGATGTTGGGCATGGTTTGGTTGTAGGTTTTCTGAATCTTCTTCGCTTCGTTATTGGTGATTTTCTGCAATTTATCGCGGCTCACCGACGTGCGGATTTGCCCGAAAGCCACCACTGCATTTTTCTCGTTTAGCTCAAGAATTTCTCCTATATTTTGGTTTCCGGCCATCACCACTTTGTCGCCCGCTTTCCAAACATCTGGTTCTTCCTCCTTCGCCTTTTCTTTTTGTTCCTGAGGCTTTTTCTCGGCTCGATTTTGGTTTCGCCGCGATTCCTTTTCTTTCAGTTTTTGTATTTTCTGATTGATGACATCGTCTTCAGCAGCGGTATTGTCAGCAATTTCCTGCTTAAATTCAACCAGTTTGGCACGAATTTGTTTGGTCTTTTCCTTGTCAGCCTGCGTTTCGCGAATTTCGCGGATGGTGTTTTCAATTCTTTTGTTGGCTTCCGACAATATCTGATCGGCTTCCTGACGGGCTTTCTGGATGATTTCCTTGCGTTGTTTTTCAAGCGAACTTAAGTCCGTTCCGTATTTTTCGGCCAGTTCGTCGAGTGTTTTTTCCACCTTTCGGATTTTCATGCGCTTGGTTTCCCAGTAGCGTTTGTCGCGCACAATGTCGCGCAGGTGCTTGTCGAAATTGATGTGGTCCTTCCCGATTTTGTCGGTTGCTTCCTGAAGTATATTCTCCGGAAGGCCAATCTTTCTGGCTATCTCAAAGGCAAATGAACTTCCGGGTTTGCCGATATCAAGTTGAAAAAGTGGTTCCATTTTCGATGAATCGTACATCATGGCAGCATTTTCAATGCCATCGGTTGACGATGCGAAATGTTTCAGATTGGTATAGTGCGTGGTAATTACCCCGAATACTCTCATTTCATTCAGTTGCGCCAAAATTGATTCGGCAATGGCACCACCCAGCATCGGTTCGGTTCCGGTTCCAAATTCGTCGATCAGAATTAATGTCCGTTCGTTCGAGTTTTTCAGGAAGAACTTCATGTTCATCAAATGCGAACTGTAGGTACTCAGGTCGTTTTCGATTGATTGCTCGTCGCCAATGTCGATGAAGATTTTATCAAAAACACCGGCAATTGTGTTTTGTTTTACCGGAATGAGCAAACCGCATTGCAGCATATATTGCAGTAAACCAACGGTTTTGAGGCAGACCGATTTTCCACCGGCATTCGGTCCCGAAATCAGCAGAATGTGTTTTTGCGGTGTCAAACGGACATTCAATGGCACCACTTTGCGGTTTTCGCGGCGCAAAGCCATCATCAGCAATGGATGCGAAGCGTTGTCCCAATCGAGCTGGCATTCTTTGTCGAGATAAGGTTTAATGGCCTCTATTTCGATGGCATATAGAGCTTTCGCGCGGATGAAATCAATCTTCCCGAGAAATGCGTAGGACTGCATTAAATCAGGCAAATACGGGCGAATGTCGTTGGAGAAAGCCGTGAGAATGCGAACAATCTCACGCATTTCGGCATATTCCAGTTCTCGAATTTGGTTGTTCATTTCAACCACTTCGGCAGGCTCGACGTACGATGTTTTTCCGGTTGCCGATTCGTCGTGTACAATACCATTCAGTTTGCGTTTGTGCGCCGAAGCGATAGGAATTACGGCCCGTCCGTCGCGCATGGCTACTGAAGCATCGTCTTCAATCAGGCCATCGTCCTGAGCTTTTTTCAGAATCGCTTGAAGCCGCTTCGATACGTTCGATTGCTTGCTGAGCAACTCTTTTCGGATGTGCGCCAGTTCGGGCGAAGCATTGTCCTTGATTTTTCCGTATTTATTCAGGATAGAATCAATTCGCTCAATTACATACGGATACACCTGCACACCCGACAGAAGTCGCTTCAGGCAAGGTAACTGGTCTTCTTTTGTTTGTTTCAGGAAGCGAACAATTCCCGAAATGGTTTCGAGCGAACGTTTTAAATCGAACAACTCTTCCGTTTCGAGGAAGCGCCCTTCGATCTTTATTTTGGTAAGTGCCTCGCGTAAATCGAAGTAATAACTCGTGGGGAAATTCTCCATTTCACGGATTATGGTCACAAATTCCTGAACCAGCGCGAGTGTTTCCGAAAGGTATTCGTAGTTGGTGTAAAACTCAATTTCGTCAACCAACTCCTTCCCCAGCGAGCTCAGGCAGCGGGATTTGAGTAAGTCGCGAATTTTGTCGAAGCCTATTTTTGTTTCAAAATTTTCAGGATAAACCGATAACATAGTTCAATATTAGAGTTGCAAAAGTACAAAGAACCCCACAGCTTACAAACGATTGATTTCGCGGCAGAAACAAAAAAATAATGCTTTATTGAAATTTGGCTAGTTACTAATTTGTTAAACATGTAAATTAGGCTGATAAACGCGAGGATTCTTCCCATTTTTCCCTAAATTTGTTTCAAAAGATTCAATAAACAGAAAATTATGCTTCCAAGATTTTTGCTCGCCGACAATTCGCAGGAAATGCCTGACATGCTTTACGTAGTGCACAACGAAAATCCCCGTTTTATCGTGGGTAGCGACATTGAAGATTTTTCGGTAAACCAGACTATTTACTGGATTGACGAAAAGCCAAGTGACAAAGAGTTTATAAAACAATTGCTTGAAGAGGCTGAGGAGTTTCTTGAAGCCGAGTTAGAAAACCAGGATAATTATTTTGAAGACGGGGAGGACGAATAACATGACAGAAGTTAAAAGACTGATGCGGTCGAAAGACAAAAAAGTTGCCGGAGTTTGCGCCGGTTTGGCGAATTATTTCGACATTGATCCGACAGTCGTTCGGATTTTGTTCGTAATCATTTTCTTTGCAGGTGGCGCTTCGTTGCTGGCCTACCTGATTATGTGGATTGCCATGCCGGTTGAACCGTAATCAATTATGAATGATTAGTTATGAATGATTTGAAATTCGTAACTAAAAGAGCTTAAAGTTCATTCGGAATTTTAAGCTCTTTTCATTTTCCGGCCTCCTTTCTCCCTTCATTTAGGTTACTGCGCCGCCTGCTTCAAGCTTAATTGGATGCGTTTGCGAACCAAATCCACCTCAATTACTTTCACTTTTACGTGCTGGTGCAATTTGACTATTTCGCCCGGATCGCTGATGTAGCGGTCGGCCAGTTGCGAAACATGAACCAAACCATCTTGTTTTACACCCACATCCACAAAAACGCCGAACTTCGTAATGTTGGTCACAATTCCGGGGAGAACCATGCCTACAATTAAATCTTCAACCTTGTGAATATCCTGCGCAAACTCGAATTCCTTGATTTGGCTACGTGGATCGCGTCCAGGTTTGGCCAGCTCTTTTTTGATGTCTTCCAGCGTGGGTAAGCCAATTTTGTCGGTTACATATTTATTCCATTCAATTTGCTTACGGAGCTCTTCGCTTTTTATCAGCTCCTGGATGGTGCATTGCAGGTCTTTGGCAATTTTTTCGACTACAAAATACGATTCGGGGTGAAC
>DAOPZV010000200.1:0-1667 GCA_035353575.1 Prolixibacteraceae bacterium
TTGGGGTCGAGTTTACTTAACACGTAAACCAACTTGTGCAGCACACCCATTGGAAAAGCACCCGAACCACAAGCAGGGTCGAGAATTTTGCAATTGTCGATGGCATTAATCAGTGCTGCTTTTTCGGGTTCGGTAAATTTGGGTGCTTCGGCAGTGTATGAGAAAAGGTGGTGCAATTTTTCGTTTAATACTTCCCGCTGTTTTTCGTCATCATCGGTAAGCAAAGTGTTTGACAAGTAGGTAATTAAACTTTCGTCCACCATATAGTTTACAATCTCCCGGGGTGTGTAAAACGAGCCGGTAAGTTTGCGGGCAGTGGTTTCGGTTTCTTCATTATAGCTTGCCAACAGGTTTTCAAAAACTTTCCCCAGCAATTCCGGGTCGAGGGCAACCTCTTCTTCTACCGGTGTGTTTTCTTCAATGGTAAATTTATAACGATTTAAAATATCAATCAAACTATGTACCTCATATTTCTTACCTTTTGTATTAAAGGTTTTATTCAGGTCGATGTTACGCGGGGCATCACTAAAAAACAAGTAATCGGGAACTTTTACACGGGTTTCGTTTTTCACCTGTTGCGTAAAACCATCAATAAAAATATCTTTCGAACTGTCTTTGAAACGTTTGTCCAAACATTCAAATAAGCCTCCATTCAGAAAAGGGATATTGTCCATTAGCGAGGCAAACCTGTCCTGGTCTTTAATAAATTTGCCATAACGGAAATAATGAGGTACACCGGTATTGCGGTTTACAAAGGTGCGGCTGATTTTGTTTTTGTCTTTTACATCCTTGTTCATCTCGGTGTTCAGCGTGGCAAAGAACAGGTTTTGTAAAATGGCTTTGTAATAAGTGCTGCCCGTTTTGTCTTTGTAGTCGAGTATTCGGTCCAACTCCCGTTTGTTGAAGAGTTCATCCGGAACCAGATTTTTTTCTTTCAGGAACCAAACAAATATGAGGCGGGTAATCAGTCGGATTACATTAACAGGATTCCGCGATTTTTCATCTTTCAGTTCATCATCAGGAAATTCAACTTCTTGTAAAGCCGAGAGGTACCAATAAGCAAGCTCTTTGTAGAATTTCTTATTAAGTTCGGAAATGTTAAGCGTTGCCTTCCATGCTTCGTGCAACTTTACAAAACTGTGAAATTCGTACTGTTTGTATAGTTCGTTCAGACTAAGGTCTTTGAGTATTTCCTTATGAGCACGCTGCGGATTGGCAATGTCAATGTCTTTAATAAGCGTGACCTTCTCTAAAACATCTTTGCTTGTGTCCTTCTTGTGTAACCTGCGGTCGATAATGGAAAGGGTAAGTTTATTTCCATAATGGAATAAAACAATCACCGGCATTTTGAAGGGAACATTCAGTTCGCGGGTAATTCTGACCAGTTCGGCACGCTTGTAATTATCTTCTTTTAATTGTAAGGTAAAAAACAGGAAGCTCTGATATTCATTTGTATCAACACTTTGAGTGTTGAACAGGGATTGAATTCTCGTGATTTCAGCATCACCAACCTGAAAAATAAATTCAATCTGTTTCCAGTGTTCAACAAGCGCTTTTTCTTTATTAATGCTATTTTTCGAAAGGTTGAAACTATCCAGAAAACCTTCAAAGTTACTTGAAGTCAAACGGTCGGTTTTATTACTCTGATAGTCTAATGCTTTATAAAA
>DAOPZV010000200.1:1767-6456 GCA_035353575.1 Prolixibacteraceae bacterium
TGAACTCGGCGCTTATCCAGGTAGCAAATTCAAAAGCAATATCACGATGAGCAAATGTTCCTCCGTATTTTCCGGTTTTTGAAACAATTCCGATTGCATTGGTCGCCTCAATCCATCTTTTCGGGGTCAGCGAGAAACTGTTTGCACCTGACATGTTTTTAATTCCATCGAATTCGATGGAATTAAAATTGGGGTTATTGAATTGTTCCCAAAGACCCACAAACTCAATCGTACTGCGATTTCTTAACCAGTTCTGAAGAATATAATCACTTCTTTCAGCATCGCGGTATCGGGCAATACCTGTTAAGGAAATATATTCATCCTGATTCTTTTCGGAAATAATTGCTATTTCTGTCCCTTTTACGTTGATGATTTTATTCTTTGCCATTTCATTACTGTATAATCAACCAGGAGATTAGTTCAAATTTACCTGCCCCATCCAGCTGTTTTTCCGATGGAATTATAGAAGCACTGCGACTACTGGTGAGCATACTGAGATTCTTTCTTTTAAAGGAACCTTTTATGGCAGAAATTGCATTGAGCAGCAAATCGGTATATTCCCTCATTTCTAAACCATTGTTTGTTTTCTCATTAAACAAATCGGATAGTTCCTGTATTGGCTCATTTTTGCCTGTGCAAAGAAGGCGGTAAATATCCAGAATTTGCTTTGGATGTGTAAAATTGTACCTGACTGTTCCGTCAGTTCTGACATACACTAAAAAATAGGGCTGCAATGGGTTTACTTTTTCATTCCCTGAACTATCTCCCGTTTGTTTCAGGCAATAAATAACGCCCGGTTTAATTACTTCAGCAGCATCCTGATTAAATAAATTTGACTCGATTTTACACGGCACTACTGAATACAAACCCAATGGTGCTGCTTCAAGTTCTTTACGATTGGCTTCAATGAAGTTGAGTAAATCCATTCGAAAATCATCCAACGAGAAATTGCTTAATGATACGCCACCTTCGTTTAATTCGTCCATATCAAGGACTTCATTCTGCAATCTTTTGAGTTGTTTATCCCTGAATTTCAATTCATCTTCAACCAGTTCTTTAATTTGTTCCTGATTTAAAAGATTGTCTTCATTAGTACCACTAATATCAACCAAAGCCATTCGGGCTTCAACTCTTGATTTTAATTTGATATAGTTGTCAAGGTCTTTTGTTGGCCAAAAGTTTACCAAAAAGACTTTCCTGTTGATAGAGCCAATACGGTCAATACGACCAAAACGCTGAATGATGCGAACAGGATTCCAATGTATATCATAATTCACCAAATAATCGCAATCCTGAAGGTTCTGACCCTCACTTATACAATCGGTAGCGATCAAAATGTCGATTTCACCCTCTGTATCGGTTGGCATATTCTTAGTTGCGCTGCGCTTCTTGCTTATGGGTGAGAAATTTGTAAGAATGTGATTAAATTCTGCATGGTCAGAAAATCCTTTAGGCTTAAATGTGGTTTTATTTTCTCCACTACCTGTAACTAAGGCGACATTTACATTCAATTCTTCTTTTATCCATTGATGCAGACTTTCATACAGATATTTTGCTGTATCGGCAAATGCGGTGAAAACAACAACTTTCTTATTTTCTGTTCCTGTTTTTGTTTTTGTAGGATTAGTGACTTTTTGCTTAATTAGTTTTTTTAGTTCTTTCAGTTTGGCATCACGTCCGGCGTCCACGTCTTTTGCTCGTAGAAGAAGTTCATACAACTGGTCTTTATCCTCCTGCATTGCCGCCTTCCAATCGTCAAGTTTCAAATGGTTCATTTTAAAAGTCAGTTTTTCACCAACTTCCAATGCCTCCCTTAAATCATCATCCTCGATTGCGTCAATATCAATATCTTCTATCTCAATATCAGGATTCTCGCCTTTATACTTTTGAAATCTTTCAATTCGTTTTTCTAAGTTTTCAATTCTATGAATAGTTCTTTGGAGGGTTTCAGTAAATGAATAGATGGAACTTTCAAGCCGTTTCATGAAGTTCACTTTCATCATACCAATCAAATAACTTTCACGTTGCTCCTGCGAAAACATCTTAACAGCAGCCGGACCTGATTTTTTCAACACCTTTTCTTCATACAAAGCTTTACATTCAGGCAATACAAATGAACTTGGACTAAAATGAACTAATTTATAGTTGCTTATTTTCTCGTTCAATTTGTCATAAGTAAGGAATTTTCCGGCGGTATCAATACTCGGATAAATAGAATGTACTGGTTCATGTTCAGGAAAACCGCCAATACGCTTCATTTCTTTTTCGTAGTATTTTGTAATATGCTTTCTTGATCGGGCAATTGTTAACGCATCCAATAACTTAAAGAAGGCCGAATCTAAATCGTTCAATAAATCCCTGGTAGTTCTTTCTTCCTTCATTCTTGCTTTTGCCCAATTGGTAAATCGCAATTGCGATTGTTTCAGCAACTCCGCAATGCTTTCAATTCCTAATTTTCCTTCGTCATCACCAGCAAATGCATAATCATTTTCTGCTGTGATATACATTAATTGATTACGAAGGTCTTTTAGCTCGTTGTTGACTGGAGTTGCACTTAATAAAAGGACTTTTGTTTTTTTACCTCCTAAGATGATGTCCTGCATCAACCTTTCATAGCGGCTTTTTCTGATTGTGTTGCCTTCTTCGTCTTTCTTGCCTTTTTTGTTATTTCTGAAATTATGGCTTTCGTCAATAACAACCAAATCATAAGCGCCCCAATTAAAATTTGATAAATCAATGTTATCGGCTTCTGTAAAACCTTTCTCTCTGCTCAGGTCGGTATGATACATCACCGTGTAGGAAAAACGATCTTGGGGAAATGGATTTAATGTGTGGTTTTTATGAGCCTGATAAACTGTCCAGTTATCCCTTAGCTTTTTTGGTGTTAAAACTAAAATGCGGTAATTAAGCATTTCAAAATACTTGATTATTGCCAATGCTTCATAAGTTTTACCCAAACCAACACTGTCGGCAATAATACATCCGTTGTATTTAAGAATTTTGTTTATTGCACCCCTTACACCGTGTTGTTGAAATGTGAAGAGTTCTTTCCAGATTTGCGAATCATATAAATTGGCCTTAATGTCAGACAAACCCGAGGTGTCCGTTTCATTCAGGTATTGTTCGAAAATATGAAACAAGGTTTTGTAATAGATAAATTCCGGGCTGTTGTCTCTGTATAATAGTTCGATATACTTTAAAACTTGTTCTCTTACGTCTTCTACCTCAACATCAGGCATTTCGTTATTCCAGAGTTTATCGAACCATTCTTTTAAGTCCGATAAATCTCGCCTGTCATTCACAACAAGATTTAGTTCGATGTTAGGTCTTGAACCCAAACCAAGTCCATTAACTGTAAAATTAGAACTCCCCGTTACAGCCTCCTCAACCCCATTTTGTTTTTCAATATGATACAATTTACCATGGAGAAAGTCAGGACGAACCATAGATTTTATTTCAACCTTTTCCCTTATCCAATTGCTGCATTGTTTAGCTAAAACTTTCTGCTGTAACCTGTTTTCAACCGGAATAACTAATTGGTCATCTTCAATTTTGTAAGACTTTGCTTCTGTAATTGAAGAAACGTTTTTAATAAATCTGGGCTCCCCAAAAAGCAATCGTAATGATTTTATGTTATCAAGTTGTGGTTTAAGTTTTTCATACGCATAAATTGTGAAGTATGCTGTTACAAAAGACAGATTGGATTCATTTTCAATATTATCAACTAAAAAATTGCCGACACTTCCATTTGAGAAATTGTCGCGAATACTACTATGGTTATATTTTTCTTTCATTTGGTCTCTAAAGTATCGAAAATTCTTGAATTGGTGTCAACTTGTGTGTCGGCTCTTTTGTCTTGTAAATATTTCGTTTTTCTGTCCTTTCACAATGGTTTACTTTTCAATTTTCTGTTTTCAGGATCGTCCCGATGTCTCCCACCGCATACCGGAAGCCGCATCGACAAAGAATACCGACCTGATCGGGTGGCCGGGAATTAACGGATTCTGAATGGTCCATTGTGCGATGCTTTGGCCATTGCAGCCGGTTTTCCGGGTTCGATTATGGCGTTGGACTTCTCATGGTCGGGACTTTTCATGGTTTTCAATCTCTGACCCGGAAATTATCACGTATTGGTTGACAAAAACAATAAAAATGCGGTTCAGTCTTGAAGTTTCATGAGTTTCTTTACCACAAGTTGACTGCCTGCACGGAGATGTATGGTGTAGATGCCACAGGGAAGATGGGTCATGTCGACAGATTTTTCGTAGGAACCTGCCGTCCTGTAACCATCCTGTAAAAGCATGATCTCCCTGCCGGTAAAGTCGAAGACAGAGAGACGAATATTTTGACTGACAAGGGTAGAATATTTTATCGTCGTAACAGAAGATACCGGATTCGGCATGGCATGGATCGCAATCATTGCCGCAGCAGAAAGATCTCCCGTCCCGTACGGGGAGGAATGCACGGTGTCGTTTGCATTTCTTGCAATGAACGAATAGGTGGCATTCCGTAACGACCATATCCTGTAAAAGCAGACAGTTCCGGAATCCAGACCGGATTGAACGAATTCGGAAAGCTTTCCTTTATAGAGCACCTTACCTCCATCGATCATCGAATCTCCCGGATTGTAATTCCCAACCGGTGGGCCGAACTTGTTCACCTTGCTGAAAGCAAGCAGCACCGAATCCT
>DAOPZV010000201.1:0-6427 GCA_035353575.1 Prolixibacteraceae bacterium
GTGAGACTCTGTGGTTAACTTTTAAATGAGAATATCCGTTTGAGTACCTAACATATCCTTTGCCGTCTGCTTTAGCTGACGGACAGATAAAACACAAACACGAATGGCTTTAGCCACTCCTACCTGGGCTAAAACCCTGAATGTGCGGCATTCCTCTAACCGTTGACTGAAGTCAACGGCAAAGCATATCACCGCAATTTTGTCTGTTTAGGTATCGGATATTCAATTTTTTAAATCGCCCTGGTTTCTTCCTTCAGGAAAGCTTTCAGTTCTTCATTCAGCAAAGGCGACAATTCGTCGTAAACCCATTGGTGATAGTCGTTCAGCCATTTTATTTCCTCATCGTTCAGCAAACTTTTATCGATAGCACCCAAATCTATCGGACAAAGCGTTAAGGTTTCAAACCGCAGAAAGTCGCCATACTCTGTTGAGCGGTCTTTTACACAAACCATCATATTTTCGGTTCGTAAACCATATTCTCCCAGGCGATAAAGCGCTGGTTCGTTCGACATAACCATGCCTTCTTCAATCACACGGTCGTTAAACTCCTGACGAATACTCATTGGACCTTCGTGCACATTCAGGAAATATCCAACGCCATGCCCGGTTCCGTGACCGTAATTCAGGCCATTTCGCCACATGTCTTTCCGGGCCATAATATCGAGGTGATATCCTCGTGTATTTACCGGAAAAACAACATTCGTAAGCGAAATCATGCCTTTCAGCGTGATTGTAAAGTCGCTTTTTTGCTTTGCCGAAAGTTCAGATAGCGCAATCGTACGTGTTGTATCGGTTGTTCCGTCGAGGTATTGTCCGCCAGAATCGAATAATAAAAATCCGTCGGCCTCAACAGGAAGTGCATTGTGTTCTTCCACATGAAAATGTACAATAGCGCCATGTTCTTTATAGCCAACAATGGGGTAAAAGCTTATGCCTTTAAATCCATCCTGCTTCGCCCTGATTTCGTTCAGCTTTTCGGCAACTGTATATTCGGTGACCGGCGTTTTTCCAACGTTCGTCTTCACCCAATGAATAAATTCGACCAATGCAACGCCGTCTTTTTTCTGGGCATTCCGGATGTGATTAACTTCACCTTCGCTTTTGATCGCTTTTAGCTGACATGGGATCGACAATCCTGAAATAATCTCGCATTTAGCCGGAATGTTTTTCAGTATGGCCTGGTTGGTACGGTCGCGATCTATCAAGATTTTTGTTTTCTCCGGCAATTGATGCAGGTAGGCAGTAATTTCGCCATATCCCCTTATTTCAATGTTCTCCGACTCAAGTTTTGCCTTGAGCGACGCCGATATTTTTGATTCGTTTACGAACAGCACCGTTTTTTTGGCCGAAACAAGGGCGTAAGCCACAAATACCGGGTTAAACTCCACATCGCTTCCACGAAGATTTAAAACATAAGCTAAATCGTCGAGTGCACTCACAATTTGCATTTCGGCGCCAACTTTTTCAAGCTCTTTTGTCGCAATTGCAATCTTTTCTGTTCTGCTTGTGCAGGCATATTGAAGTTCGTGCTCGTAAACCGGCGAGTCTGGTAATTCTGGTCGATCTGTCCAGATCGCATCGAGTAAGTCTCCGGCTTCAGCAAAACTTATTCCTGATTCGTTCAAGCTTCTTTGCATGGCTGCAAACTGATTAACCGAAACGCTCCACTCATCGGTTCCAGCTATCGATCCTTTTTTCAGGTTTGTTTTAAGCCATTGATCGGGTTCAGGGAATCCGGGCGTACGCATTTTCACCAATTCTATCCCTGTTTCCGCAATTTGTTCTTCGGCCTGAAGAAAATAACGCGAATCGGTCCACAAAGCTGCTTTATCAAGGCTGACAATTACCATTCCGGCAGAGCCTGTAAACCCAGAGATAAAAGCACGGGTTTGCCAGCGTGCCGGCAGATATTCGCTCATATGCGGATCTGTCCCGAAAATGACATAAGCATCCAGCCCTTTTTCCTGCATCTTCATACGCAGGTCGCTGATTCTGTTTCTAATAAGTTCCTTCACGTTTTATCAATTCTTTGATGATGTTTTTCATTGAAATGGAAGGCAATTCTTCCAGATTAACATCATGTGGTTTATAAAATTCGAACGATGAAATATCGTCCATGGCTTTCATTTCGTTCAGTTGTTCGGTTTGAGCCAGAAAAGCTATATCGAGCGTAAAAACAGAGTATTCTGAGAAAATATATTCGTTGGGAAAAGTGCAAAAATACTTCAGCGAGTGAATTTCGATGCCCAGTTCTTCTTTTATTTCGCGAGTTGCAGCATTTTCGGCTGTTTCCATCGGATCAATAAACCCACCCGGCAAATCGAGCTTGCCTTTGTGGGGTTCAATTGCCCGACGTGTAAACAGAAGTTCGTCCTTTTCGTTAAAAAGTAACACAGCCACTGCTGCCGACGCATTTACCCAATAAATGAATTTACAATCGGGGCACTTAAACGACCTTTCGCCGGTTGCTACGAAATGTTTCGATCCGCAACGGGGGCAAAACTTCAAAACATTTACCGGATGTGTAGATGAATACATGTTTAATGAATCTTAATTCGATGATTATCAGATTAAAGTTATAACTGTTCTCGTTGTTATCATGGTTATAATTGTTGGGTTTTTATTCAATCCGATTTTTTTATTCAAACAACAATAACTATGACAACACTTACAACTCCGACAACAAAAAAATCAATCCATCTGTACTTCAATTCTTCATTTATTTTGTTATTCCCTGCGCTTTCATCCACTGTGCAAACAGGTTTGGCCATTGATCAATCGGCAGATTTTTCTTATTCATGCCGAAACCATGTCCGCCATCGCGGAAAATATGCATCTCTGCCGGAATTTTATATTTCTTGAGCGCCAGATAAAACTCGATTGAATTGCGGGGAGGAACTCCGGAATCGTCGTCGGCCAATATTAAAAATGTTGGAGGCGTTTGAGCTGTAACCTGTAGTTCGTTCGAGTATTTTTCAACCATTTCCCATTTATTTCCGGCGCCAATCAGGTTTGTACGCGAACCCATGTGCCCAAAATCTTCTCGGAATGTGATGACTGGATAAAGCAATAACATGAAATCAGGGCGGCAACTGTATTTTTCTATCGGATCGTTTGAATCTGGTTTTCCCAAATCGAATTTTGTTCCGGCAGTTGAAGCCAAATGACCTCCTGCCGATGACCCGGCAATTCCAACTTTTGATGGATTTATTCCCCACTCAGCAGCTTTCTGACGCACGATACGCAAAGCCCTTTGTGCATCTTCCAATGGAATCTGGTCGTGTCCATAGGGAAGGCGGTACTTCAGCACAATTCCTGCCACTCCCTGCGTTGCCAGCCATTCGGCCATATCGTACCCTTCGTGGTCCATCGCTTCGATCATGTATCCTCCGCCCGGACAAATCACCACTGCGGCGCCCGTATTATTTCCTTTCTTCGGAAGGTAAACATACATCTCAGCTTCAGAAACATTGCGTACACGCTTGCCTTCGTATGTTTCTTCAGGAGTTGTGATCCCGTTGCTATCGGGAGCTCCATTGGGCCAAACTTTCAATTTAAAATCTTGTGCCATAGTTGTAAAACTGATAATGGCCAATGCCAAAGTAAATATTTGTTTTCTCATGATTTTTACGATTTAGCTCCCACGAAATAATGTTCTTTGTCTGAAAATAAAACATTGAATGTGGTTAGTGATCCGTAGATTCGGGTGATGTATTGCTGAAGGTTAATTTTGTCTTCGTCGCTTAAGCCCTCGTGGCTATTAATGTTTTGCTCCAAAACCCGCAAACGGTCGCGCAGCATCACTATTTTATGAAAAAAAACTTCAATCGGAACTTCCTTTGGTTTCAGGGTAGAGTTGGCTGGCTGTAGAATCATGTTTCCACCAATCCATTTATCACCTAATGTCACCACTTCCTGAAGTGCGCCTTGTTCTTCAAGAACAAATCTCAACGCTTTTTCTACTTCTTTGAGGGTTAAGCCTGTTTTCGGTTTTTCTTCAGGAGCATCTATCACTGTTAGATCGTCGCTTCGCTTGGTGATTTCCATTTTGCCACCTCGTTCAAAAAAAATCTCGTATGAAGTGATTTTATTCTTACTCACTATTCCTTCGCCATATCGCGGGTGGTCCACACGTGTTCCTACTGCAAGTTCTTCCATTTGTGTAGTTTTTTAGGTTCGTAACGGGCACTAAAAGTACAAATTTATGACAAACCGTTCGGGTCAATGTTAAAATTTAACCAAGCGAAATTCGTTTTACCGATTAGAAATAAATTCGTTTATTTTTGCGATATGATTATCACTTTAATTATAAAAGGCATCCTGATCGGCATGTTGGTTTCTATACCTCTCGGTCCAATTGGTGTTTTGGTAATTCAGCGAACTGTTAACAAAAGTCGTAAAGCTGGCTTCCTTTCAGGACTTGGAGCAGCATTATCTGACACGCTTTACGCTATTATTGCCGGATTCAGCCTTACTTTTATAATCGATTTTATTCGCAAATACGAAGTTACTTTTCAGGCTTTTGGGGCCTTGGTTGTGCTTGCTCTCGGCATTCATATTTTCCTGAAAAATCCGGTGAATGATTTAAGAAAGAACAGGCTTCGCGGAAGCAACCATTTTCAGGACATTGTTTCCAGTTTTCTGGTTACCGTTTCCAATCCACTTACAGTATTTGTTTTTCTTGCGGTTTTTACCAGTTCGGGAGTGGCTGTTAATCTTGAAAAACCATATCACGCGTTGGTGGTCATTCCAGCTATTTTTCTTGGTGCGTCGATCTGGTGGTTTTCATTATCCGGATTAGTGAGTCTTTTCAAGCATAAAATAAACCTTCGTGTTTTATGGTGGATTAATAAAACTGCCGGAGCGCTCATTATCTTATTTGTAATTGTAACTGTTATTATCGCAGTGCAAAAGGGAATTCCGGTAAGTTAAGTTTGGTCTTTATTCTTTGGGTTTATTAAAAACTCTGGCCATTTCCTCAACAAAATACTTTGGAGCTGGACAAGGTTTTTGTGTTTTCGAATTAAAAAAAGCCAAAACAGTTTCTCCGTAATTGATTAACTCGCCGCTTTCGTTATAAATCTCTGTTTTAATTGGAAATTTCACTTTGGGAATTGATTCTATTGTCGTTCGAACGGTCAGTAATTCGTCATAACGTGCTGGCTTCAGGTAATTTACTTTTAAACTGTGTGCAGGAAGCATAATGTTCAACGCTTCCATCTCCTTGTAGGTAAAACCTAATTCGCGAATCATCTCCGTTCGACCGATTTCGTAATATCGGGCGTAGTTTCCGTAATAAACCACTCCCATTTGGTCGGTATCTTCGTAATAAACCCGAATTTTAGTTTCAGAAACAATCATTCAAAAATATTTTTCTAACAGTGTTTTATTTAAATGGAGAATTGGGCTCTTTTGCCATGTGCCCGTATGTCAGTTTATCGAGCAATGAGGGTAAAAACTTGCCAAGAAAAACAGTTAATTTGCCTTCAACAAACGTTAAGATCAGCTCCCTTTTACGCTTTTCAATTGCCTTTACTATTCGGTGTGCACATTCTTCAGCTGACATCATTTTTTCTTCATTTCGAGGGGTTTCTCCCTGCTGCGTTCCATCGCCGGTTAGAGCAACTTTACGAACTTCGGAAGCGGTAAATCCTGGTGCAGCAACCAAAACGTGCAACCCCCGTTTCATATTCTCAATCCGAACAGTATCAAGAAATCCCCGAATCGCAAATTTCGAGGCCGAATAACCAGTTCTTCCTGGCAAACCAACAAACCCCGCAATAGAAATCACGCCAACCAGGCTTCCTTTTGTTTTAAGCAGATACGGAAGCGCATATTTACTGCAATATACTGTTCCGTAGAAATTTACGTCCATCAGTTGCTTAATCACTTTTAAATCGACTTCCTCAAAAAGGGCACGCATCGAAATACCAGCATTGTTAATCAAAACATCTATCCGCCCAAACTTTTCTATCGTATTTTCAATAAGTTGCTTACAGTCTTCTTCTTTGGAAACATCTGTTTTTGTTATCAGGATCTCTGTACCTTTTAATTCGGATTTCAATTCTTCCAACAGCTCCGTACGACGAGCACAAAGCGACAACAATGCTCCTTTTGAAGCACATTCCAAAGCTAAAGCCCGTCCAATTCCAGACGAAGCTCCAGTGATAACAACGACCTTATTTTGCACCTGAAAATTTGATTTTGAATTAATAAAACAAAAGTAGATTATTTTTTAAAGGTGCACATAAAGCAAAACTAACAATTGACTGTTTATAAAATATTCGCTAATTTCACGAGAAATTGCAAAAACGGTTTGCATATACGAAAATAGCGGTTACCTTTGCAGCGCTTTACCAAAAAGGTAAGCACATTGAGGATGACTCAGTAGCTCAGCAGGTAGAGCACATCCCTTTTAAGGATGGGG
>DAOPZV010000202.1:0-6364 GCA_035353575.1 Prolixibacteraceae bacterium
CATTGTTAGCTGGCATGCCGTGTGCAAAAGATTGAACTGCACATTCGACGAACGTATTATGGTTGAAATGACTGGTGCGCCAACAATAAGCTTTGCTGAACGGATTGTGCGTGAACAACATTTAAATATGAATCCGGAGGAACTGGTAGCCCTTAAACAAAAAGAATTCTGGAAAAACATCAATCAGATAAAGCCACACGATGCAGTGATTGATCTGATGAAAAGCGCATACGGTAAAATGCCTATGGCTATCGGAACAGGAGCCAGCCTAAAGAGCGCAACACTTCAGTTGAAAGAATTGGAAATTGACAAGCTTTTCGACTTTATTGTTACTGCCGACGATGTTGAACGCCATAAACCAGAACCAGATACCTTTTTAAAATGCGCCGAGCTAATGGGCGTTGAACCCAGATATTGCCAAGTTTTTGAAGATGGCGAATTGGGTATGCAGGCCGCTCAAACAGCCGGGATGTTGCTAACCGATGTCAGGCCATTCGTGACCGATCCGTTCAATTGTTAATCAAATTCAGGAGCTAAAAACGCATTAATTTCTTTTTCAACTTCCAGTTTACTAATGTCTTTGCCAATAAAAACAAGAACGTTTTGTGGCGTCTCAAATGGATTTGTCATTGGTCCGTCAGTAACACTATACTTTCCACCCACCGCCTGAATTACGCTGTACAAAGCGCTGCTTTCAAAAAGCATTAACCCTTTAATTCGAAATATCTTTTTTCGGTAAAATGAAACAAAGTAAGTAAACCACTCTCTAAACCGATTTTCGTCAACGCTTCCTCCAAAACGGACAGAAAAGCTATAAAATGTAGTAACTTCCGGCTCATAAAAAACTGGACGCCGAAGTTTCTTTACAAAATCGTCGTAAAGTTGTGCATGCAACCCGTCGAGGTGCATCTCTTCAACAACAGCAAAATCGGTTTCAACAACCGGCGCAGTATTATTCATGGCTAAAACTTTCTTTCTTACATATTCCAGTTTTTCAGGATTTGCATTACTTGCTTTATTTACCAAAATCAAATCAGCTAAAACAATCTGTTTCATTTGCTCAAACCGCCCAATTTTTTCCTGAAAGGTCATGGCATCAACCAAACAAACCGTCCCCTTAAAGTCAAAAAGTCTCTTTAAATCAGCGTCCTGCAAGAATGGCTCAAGAATTGGTTCGGGATCAGCAACACCCGTTGTTTCGATTATCAGTTGATCAAACTCATCGTTTTGCTTTACCAATTCCTGAAGTGCCAGCGAGAACTCGTTAAAAAGGCTGCAGCAAATACAGCCGTTATTTAATTCAAGTACGCTTCCGGGGTTGTAGTTTGCAATCAATGCCGAGTCGATCGAAACATCGCCAAATTCGTTTTCAACGATGGCAATTTTTACCTTTTGATTCTGTTTCAACAGGTTATTGATGAAAGTAGTTTTTCCTGCCCCGAGAAATCCTGTAACAACAGTAACCGGGATTTTTTTTCTACTAGCTGCCAATTGCTTTTTTCTGATTTAAACTTTTATCAAAGAAATATGTTTGCTCAATAGGTCAAAAATTATTTTTTATCAGGCATTCTGAATTTCTAAATTCTGTAATAATTCTGCATTTCTCCAGACAAATCAAAGTGTGTATGGAATCAATTTCTCAATCTAAAAACAAAACTATGAACAAGTTACTTTGCATTTTCGTCCTTCTGGTTGGTTTTGCTTCGTGCAAACCTGCTGCTGAAAAAGCTCCAAAAATTGCAATGGAAGATTTTTTCAGGAATCCTGAAAAAACAGCATTTCGCCTTTCGCCCAACGGCGAATATTTTTCGTACCTCGCTCCATGGGAAAAAAGGTTGAACGTATTTGTACAAAAAATCGGAACCGATCAGGCCGTCAGAATTACTTCTGAAAAAGACCGCGATATTGCTGGCTATTTGTGGAAAGGAAACAACCGAATTTTATTTCTGAAAGACACTGGTGGCGACGAAAACTTCCAGCTTTACGGAGTTAATATCGACGGAAGCGATTTGAAAGGACTTACCGTATTTGAAAAAGTGCGCACTGAGCTAATCGACGACCTGAAAGACGTTGACGGTGAAATAATTGTCGGTCTAAACAAACGGAATCCGCAGGTTTTTGATCCGTTCAGACTCAATGTGGTTTCGGGCGAAATGACACAGCTTGCAGAAAACCCTGGAAACATTACCGGCTGGATGACTGATCACGATGGGAAACTAAGGTTGGCGACAACTTCCGACGGCGTGAACCAAACTATTTTATATCGCGATACGGAGAAAGATCAATTCAAACCAATCCTGACTACAAGTTTCAAAGAAACGATGTCGCCACAACTATTCACTTTCGACAATAAAATGTTGTATGCTTTGTCGAATCTCGGGCGCGATAAAAGTGCACTGGTAACCTTCGATCCGGCAACCGGCAAAGAAAAAGAAGTACTTTTTGAAACTCAGGAAGCTGACATTGAAGGAATTGACTTTTCGAGAAAAGACAAAAAGCTGCTATCGGTATCGTGGACTACCGATCTTGAAAAAGAACACTTCTTTGATCAGGATGCAGAAGCAATGAAAAAGAAACTCGAAGAAAAACTCCCCGGCTACCAGGTTTCGATCGGAAGTACAAATAAGGATGAGAATAAATTCATGATTCGTACATACTCCGATAAAAGCCGCGGCGCTTATTACATGTTCGATAAAACTTCAGGCGAACTGAAAAAACTGGCCGACCTAACTCCCTGGTTAAATGAAAAGGAATTGTGCGACATGAAACCGATAACTTATAAATCGCGCGACGGGCTTACCATTCAGGGATATCTCACATTGCCGAAAGGCTACGACCCAAAGAATCTGCCTGTTGTAATCAATCCACACGGAGGACCCTGGGCCCGCGACTATTGGGAATTTAATCCCGAAGTTCAGTTTCTTGCCAATAATGGTTATGCTGTTCTGCAAATGAATTATCGCGGTTCAACAGGTTTTGGCAAATCGTTCTGGGAATCGTCGTTTAAACAATGGGGCCGCACCATGCAGGATGACATTTCAGATGGCGTTAAATGGCTTGCCGATCAGGGAATTGCCGATCCGAAAAGAGTTGCTATTTATGGCGGAAGTTACGGCGGTTATGCCACGCTTGCCGGGTTAACTTTAACTCCTGAATTGTATGCTGCCGGAGTTGACTATGTAGGCGTTTCAAACATGTTTACTTTCATGAAAACCATTCCTCCATACTGGAAACCAATGCTTGATATGTTTTACGAAATGGTTGGAAATCCCAAAACCGACAGTCTGAAATTAGCGGAAGTTTCACCGGTTTACCATGTTGACAAAATAGTTGCACCGCTGTTTGTCGCACAAGGAGCCAACGATCCACGCGTTAACAAAGCTGAATCAGACCAAATTGTTGATGCGCTGAAAAAACGCGGAATAGCAGTTGAATACATGGTAAAAGACAACGAAGGACACGGGTTCCATAACGAGGAAAACCGCTTTGATTTTTATCGCTCAATGCTCGCTTTCCTAGATAAGCATTTAAAACCACAAGAAAAATAGGCACTCGTTGAGGTGTAAAAAAAGTCAGGAGTAAAATTAGTCCTGACTTTTTTTTATGCTTTTTCAATTCCTTATGGTAAAAATTTGAGCTGCATAAAATTTATCTTAATTATTCCATTATCAACCGGAACATTCAGCTGGATGTATGAGGCGTCCTGAGAAATCGGAACCAATATTTTTCCATGGATCGAAAATCCGCTCTGTAAGGTAGTTTTTCTTAAAGTATTACTTCGCCAGGTATTGCGAAGCTCGTTCAAATCCTGGGCAACAAACTTGTTTTCGGCATTCGCAGCCATTGCAACGGGCAGTAAGTCGGTTCGCAGGTTATCGTTTCTCGGGTTATCGTCGCTTAAAACAGCAATTCCTGTGGCAATATCAATTCCAGCGGCCAAAAGAGTTAATCCAAGTCCGTTTTTTCGGGCAGCTGTGTTTACAGCTATGCTTCTATCCAGTTCCATAATCTTTGCTTCCGGATCAACGGCGTGGATCGTGTCGCCTTTGTAGGGTTTGCCATTGCCATCCAGCGGAACGACAAAGATTTGAGCCGGATCGACCAAATAGTCCATATTCGACCGATTTACAATTTCCACATCAAAAGCATACCAAGGTGGCTGTATTTCGTCGAAAGCAACCTTTGCAATAACACCAAAAATTGAATCGCCGGTAAATTCCTGACCATAAAACCAACTTGTTTTATTTGACTGAGGTTTTAACTTGATGATTTCCTTAGGAGTTGAACAGCTTGAAAAAATAATCAGACAAATGCCGAAAAAGAGGAGGTTTGATTGTTTCATATATTTTCTTGTTTTTTCAATTGCCACAGGGAATTCGCCTGACTAGAAAATATTCACTTCGAATAGTTTTTCCCAAAAATCATGCCCTTTTCATGTGCGATTTATTTTTTTGAAACGATGTAAATGAAATAGCAACAATTGACATTATAATTCTAATCTGAAATAATCTCATGCTACTTCATTGTTATTCTGTTTTCTGTTTTGACACCAAATTTTCAAATATTATGCCAATAATAAAATAAGGAGAACTGAAATTCGTCTATAAAACAAACAATTTACTGGAAAAATGGAAAAACTGAATGTAATTATAACAGGAGCAACCGGCATGATTGGTGAAGGTGTTCTCTACGAATGCATTAACCATCCGCAAATAGAAAAGATATTGGTTATAACCAGAAAACCTACGGGCTACAAGCATGCCATGCTCTCGGAGATAATCCATGATGACTTTAGCGACATTGCCGGGTTAACTGATTTGCTAAAAGGATACAATACTTGCTATTTCTGCCTCGGAGTAAGCTCTGTTGGCAAGAATGAAGCCGATTACAAGAGATTAACCTATGATCTCACGCTCAATTTTGCACGAACGCTTGCAGCAATATATCCTGACATGACTTTCTGTTACGTTTCCGGAGCAGGAACAGACAGCTCAGAAACAGGAAAACGAATGTGGGCCCGCGTAAAAGGAAAGACAGAGAACGATTTGACGAGGCTTCCATTTAAACAAGTCTATAATTTTCGGCCAGGAGCAATTGAGCCTTTTCTGCCATTGCGCCCAAGCCAAACCTATTACAAAACTTACAAATATCTCAAATGGGCTTTCGCAGTCGTTAAAATCTTCAAACCTGAGATAATAATTTCGCTGAAAGACCTCGCAACAGCTATGATTAACTCTTCACTGACAGGATATTCGAAAAGCGTTCTCGAAATAAGCGACATCAGGCAATTAGCAAAGGCAAATCCATTATAATGAAATTAGCAATGTACACTATTATATCTATACTGCTGGTGATTTCGGTGGCAACATTCGTCATCATCAATCAAACACAATTTGGCAAACTTCCATCAGGCGAAAAAATGAGTCGAATAAAAAATTCGCTAAATTTCAGCGATGGTCAGTTTAAAAATTTAAGTTTCACGCCAACTTTTGCGGAGGATGTTTCTAAATGGGAAATGATTCGCGATGGAATCTTTAAGATAAACAAACGCAAAGCTCCCCAAACAAGTTTGCCTTCGGTAAAAACCGAAATAAAAAATCTTGATCCCCAAAAAGATGTGTTGATTTGGTTCGGGCATTCCTCTTATTTCATGCAAGTAGATGGGAAGAAGATATTGGTTGATCCTGTTTTCTCGGGCCATGCGTCGCCATTTAGTTTCATGGTAAAAAGTTTTAAAGGCAGCGACATCTATTCTCCGGAAGATCTTCCCGCAATTGATTATCTCATTATTACACACGACCATTGGGATCATCTGGATTTTAATACCATTACAAAGCTCAAAATCGATAAAGTTATCACCGGGCTGGGTGTTGGTGCCCATTTGGAGCATTGGGGATTTTCGCCCGACCAGATTATAGAAAGCGACTGGAACGAAACCAGCAAATTAGATTCTGGCTTCGTTGTTACCGCCACACCTGCGAGGCACTTTTCAGGAAGAGGATTCAAACGAAATCAGTCTATTTGGTGTTCGTTTGTGCTTGAAACACCTTCAAAGAAAATATTTATTGGAGGTGATTCGGGTTACGACACACATTTCGCCCAAATTGGAGCAAAGTATGGCCCGTTCGATCTGGCTCTGCTCGAATGCGGGCAGTACAATAAATCATGGAAATATATACACATGATGCCTGAGCAAACCGTTCAAGCTGCCATTGATCTCAATGCAAAAATACTGATGCCGGTTCATTGGGGCAAATTTGCACTTGCTCTGCATTCGTGGGATGAACCAATTATAAGAGTAACCAAAGAGGCCGAACGAAACAAAGTACCTTTAATTCATCCCAAAATAGGAGAACCGGTTGAT
>DAOPZV010000203.1:0-6362 GCA_035353575.1 Prolixibacteraceae bacterium
AAAATGAAAAAGCCTCGCAAACATTGCAAGGCTCCCTCAGAATTTTAAAATATTAGACTATTTATGCTAGTTTAACATTTACCGCATTCAAACCTTTTCTTCCTTCCTGAAGTTCAAATGTAACTTCGTCATTTTCTTTGACTTGGTCAACTAAACCTGATACATGTACGAAAAATTCTTTGTCAGATTCATTGTCTTTAATGAAACCAAATCCTTTTGTTTGGTTGAAGAACTTAATTTTACCTGTTTTCATAATAAAAATAAAAAATTGTATGATTTGACAAATATAGGGAAATAAATAAGATGGAGATATTTTTGTTGAAAAAATGACTGATCCACAGTAGTCTAACAGGGCTCTTGTCGGTATGAAATGAAAAAAGCGCTGTTGGCAGATGTGATCAAACCAGCAGCGCTTTCTCTATATCGAAACAATTGCTAAATATTCAACAAGTTATTGCTCAGTTCGAGTAATGTTTGTTTCTTAAATTCAGTCTTTACCAGAATTGAAATATTGTGACGGCTACCGCCATAAGAAATCATTCTCACCGGAATGTCTTTAATAGCATCGAAAACTTTGGCTGCGGAGCCTATTTCTTCAGCAATAAAATCGCCGACAATACAAACGATGGTTTGATCGGTGTCAACTTCAACTTCGCCATATTCTTTCAACTCAGCCACAATTTCGGCCAGGTGTTTGGTGTTGTCGATGGAAAGTGACACTGCAACTTCTGAAGTCGAAATCATATCGATTGGAGTTTTGAAAAACTCGAAAATCTCGAAGATATTTTTCAGGAACCCATAAGCATTCAACATGCGGTATGAACGGATTTTAATGGCAGTAATGCCATCCTTTGCCGCAACAGCTTTAATTCCCAGACCAAGCGATTCAGAAGCAATCAACGTTCCGGGGTCGGCCGAATTCATCGTGTTTTTCAGACGAACCGGGATGTTTTGCAGTTTAGCAGGCAAAACTGTTTGGGGATGTAAAATTTTTGCACCAAAATATGCGAGTTCGGCAGCTTCGTCAAATGAAAGCTGATCAATTTTTTTTGTATTTTCAACGTAGCGTGGGTCGTTGTTGTGGAATCCATCTATATCGGTCCATATTTCAACTTCTTCGGCATCAATAGCTGCTCCTATCAATGTTGCGGTATAGTCGCTTCCTCCACGTTGCAGGTTGTCGATGTTGCCATCGGCATTGCGGCAGATAAATCCTTGAGTGATATAATAATCAGCGGGTTCTGTCGATTCAAATATTTTTGCGATGTGCTCGCGAATGAAATAAAGATCGGCGGCTTTGTCCGAATCAATTTTCATGAATTCGAGAGCTGGCAGATACGACGCTTTGTATCCGTTTTCTAGCAGCAGTTCGGTAAATATCGCAGTCGAAAGTAATTCGCCCTGGGCAACAATAGTATTTTCAACAACTTCACTGAATTCACCCGAAGTGAGTGTTTTTATTGTGTGAAATATCCCCGAAACGATCGTCTTCCCTTTATCCTTTTTTTCGTCAGTTACATATAAATCATTTACTACTTTGAAGTATTTCTTTTCCAACTGACTGATGACTTGTCTGGCTGCGTCTTTATTCTTCTTCTGAAGGTAATTGGCGATTTCAACCAGCGAGTTGGTAGTGCCCGACATGGCAGACAACACAACTAATTTTTGATTCCCATCGGTAATAAGCTGCATCACAGCTCGCATATTTTCAACCGATCCTACGGAGGTTCCTCCAAATTTTAATACTTTCATATAATGTACTTCTAAATAATAGGAGTTAAAAAGCACTTTTTAATAACGATTAACAAAGATGAGAATATTTTTTGAATTTGAAGGAAATAATTACAATTCGGAAGCGAATAATAGTTTTTTATTGAAAATTCGTGTTTTTGTGCCGATTTTTTGATGCAATACTTTTGAATTGAAAGTTATCGGTCAGAAGGTCCCAAAAATCGAATGCTTCATCGAATTAAACCAGATTGTTGAGTAAATATGGAACCCGTCGCGATTTGTATTCAGTTTTCGTTCTATACTAAGCACAGGGTCGCCAACGGGCAGATTTAGTAATTTCCCGATTTTTTCGTCAGCTTTTATTGCTTTCAGTTTCTGTTCGCCACCTTTAACTTCTATTTGGTATTGAGAACGAAGAGTTTCGAAAAGTGATTTGTTTTCGAACGACCGAGAAGTTAATCTTGGCAAGTTGATGTTGGGCAGGTGATTAATGTCGTAAAAAACGGGCTGCCCGTCAACAAGCCGAAGCCGTTCCATATATATACATCCCGATTCGCGCTCAATCTGGCTAAGTTCAAACGGAAAATTTTCTTCCCAAGGTTTGATTTGTGGCTTTTGCAAAATTTGAGTTTGCAGATATTGATTGCCGATAGCCGATGCTGTTCCCGAGATACTTAAAATCCCAATTTCCTGCGGAGGTTTGCGTACAATACTTCCTTTTCCTTGTTTTTTCTGGATAAATCCCTCCTGAACCAATACTTCCAACGCCTGGCGGACTGTTGGCCGGGTAATGTTATGTACTGCGCACAATTCATTTTCTGAAGGAAGCAAACTTCCTTCCGCATAAACACCTGTGAGAATGTGTTTTCGCAGAATCTCGTATATTTTTTTGTATTGGGGCAGTTTATTTTCTTCCGACATAATTGCGTGATTTTGAGTCAAAAGTAATAAAATATTTTAAAAAATTAAAATTAACTTGTAAATACAAGTATAAAAGATTAGTTTTGACCTCTGAATTTTAACTATGCTGTAACTAAAACTAAATTAACGAATTAATGCTAATTGTTGCAGATGGTTGTGTTTACAAGTTAACTAAAGTTGTTAAAACAAATCATATATGGCAATTCCAGTTTTAATGCCTCGCCAGGGGCAATCTGTAGAGACCTGTATTATAGGTGAATGGTATAAGAAAAAGGGTGACGCTGTAAAAATTGGCGATATCCTTTTTTCGTATGAAACCGACAAGGCTTCGTTTGAAGAAGAGGCCAAAGCCGATGGTATTTTATTGGATGTTTTTTTTGCCGAGGGCGACGAAGTGCCGGTATTGGTGAACGTAGCCGTTATTGGCGCAGCCGGTGAACCGGTTGATGAGTTTCGCCCGGGAGGACAAGCTGCTGCGGTGGCTGAGCCTGCCGAAGTTGCCGAAACAAAAGCAGAAGCAATCGCTGTTCCTGAAGTAAAAACACTTGCCGAACCTTCGGGAAAGGTGAAAATTTCGCCAAGAGCTAAAAATACGGCCGAAAAATTGGGAGTCGCTTACCAACAACTTGTTGGCTCTGGCCCGGAAGGCCGCATCATTGAACGCGACATTGAAGCTGCCGCTCAAACTTTGCCAAAACTGACACCGCTGGCTCAGGAAGTCGCCAAAGCAGAAGGTCTCAAGGCTGGTGAGACTGCTACCGGACTTGGAGGTAAAGCAGTTGCCAAAGACCTTATTTCGTACAACCCTGTTTATGGCGACGACTTTGAAGTGAAAAAACTCACCAACATGCGCAAGCTTATTGCCAAAGCCATGCACACATCGTTGCAAAATTCGGCCCAGCTGACTCACCACATGAGTGCCGATGCCCGTACCATTATGGCATTGCGCAAAAAGTACAAGAAAGCCCTAGATAAAGGCGAAATTTCACAAAATATCACCATCAACGATTTAGTTTGTTTTGCAGTGATCAAAGCGTTGAAGAAATTCCCGCAGGTGAATACACATTTCATTGGCGACTCGATGCGCTGGTTCAAAAAAGTACACTTGGGATTGGCGGTTGATACCGATCGCGGTTTGATGGTTCCGGCCATTAAAAATGCCGATGATCTTTCGCTCGAAGGACTTTCAGCGCAAATGCAGGGAATAGCTGCACAATGCCGCAAAGGAAATGTGAATCCTGAATTGCTGGCTCCCGAAGCTGCTTCGTTTACCATTTCAAACCTTGGAAACTACGGCGTTGAGATGTTTACTCCGGTAATTAACATACCGCAGACAGCTATTTTGGGTGTTTGCACCATTATTCCACGTCCGAAAGATCTGGGCGATGGCGTTTACGGTTTCGTTCCGATGATGGGCTTGTCGCTGACATACGATCACCAGGCTCTCGATGGTGGCGAAGCAACACTCTTCCTGAAAGAAATCAAGGAGCAGATTGAGAATCTGACGGTTTAAAGTTCCAGGTTTCAAGTTCCAAGTTGCTGCCTTTCGCGATTGTTCTTGCCCTGAAAGGGCAAAATATGAATAACCCGGGGTAAACGACGAAGGAGTGCAGCCCCGGAAACGAAAAGCAAAAAAGAGTCGTCCGCGGGCGAATGTTGAAAAAGAGATGCCATGATTTCGGACGAAATGGAGAAAACAAAATTCAAAATGAAATGATAACGTAGAGACGTAAAATTTTACGTCTCCACCAAAACCAATAAAAATAATATGAGCAAAATATACGATTTAGCAATTCTGGGCGGTGGCCCTGCGGGCTATGTGGCCGCCGAGCGCGCCGGAGCCAAAGGTATGAGCGTGGTCATTTTCGATGCGCGTGCCTTGGGCGGGGTTTGCCTTAACGAAGGGTGTATCCCGACCAAAACGCTTCTGAACTCGGCCAAAGTTCTGGAATATGCACACGAAGCCGATAAATACGGAATCAACGTGGAGAACATCTCCTTCGATTTCAAGAAAATCATGCTGCGCAAAGATAAAGTTGTTCGCAAACTGGTGGCTGGTGTTGGCGCTAAAATGAAACATGCCAAAGCCGACGTGGTGATGGCTAAAGCAACTATTACCGAAAAGCGAGGTGAGATAATCACTATCGAAGCCGATGGCAATCAATATCAGGCTAACCGTCTGCTGATTTGTACCGGATCGGAAGCTGCTGTTCCACCAATCCCCGGACTCGATCCAACGCAAATTCTGACCAATCGCGAAATTCTTCAGTTAAAAGAAAAGCCTGAAAGTCTCGTCATCATTGGCGGTGGTGTTATCGGATCTGAATTTGCCGATTTTTTCAATGCGGTGGGTACTAAAGTTACCGTGATCGAAATGCTTCCGGAGATATTGACCGGAGTGGACGAAGAAATTGCTGCTTTTGTTCGTAAGGAATTTACGAAAAAAGGAGTGGAATTTCACCTGAAAGCCAAGGTGACTAAGCTGAATGGCAAAGAAGTGGTGTTCGAGAAAGATGGTCAGGAAATGAAAATTACCGGCGACCAGGTTTTGTTGTCGGTTGGCCGCCGCGCCAATGTGGCCGGGATAGGACTCGAAAACATAGGCGTAGAGTTTACCCCCCGTGGCGTGAAAATCGATCAGAATTGCCGCACCAACGTGCCCAATGTTTATGCAGCAGGCGATATTACCGGGTTTTCATTGCTGGCGCATACGGCCAGCCGCGAAGCCGAAGTTGCTGTCAACCATATATTGGGTCGCAAAGATGTGATGCGTTACGACGCTATTCCCGGAGTGGTTTATACCCATCCTGAAATTGCAGGAGTTGGTATAACCGAAGCTCAGGCCAAAGAAAAAGGCATTGAAGTAGTGGTGAAACAATTGCCAATGGCTTATGCCGGACGTTTTGTTGCTGAAAATGAAGGAAAAGATGGTTTTTGCAAAGTGATTGCCGGAAAGAAATACGGAGAAATCCTGGGTATTCACATGGTAGGTGGAGCCTGTTCCGAAATGATCTGGGGTGCCTGTGCGTTGATCGAAGCGCAGCTGCGCGTTCAGGATGTTCAGGAGATTGTTTTCCCGCACCCAACAGTAAGTGAGATCATCAAAGAAACCTGTTTCTTATTTTAGTTCCAGGTTCCAGGTTTCAAGTTCCAGGTGGAGCCTTGAATGAGGGTAATTCTGGATAATAAAAATTGCAGATATGTCGAAAGTTGAACGGTTTGAAGATTTAAAGATTTGGCAGTTAGCCAGAGAGCTTTGTCTGATGATTCATAAACTTACGATCAAAGATCAGTTCTCAAGAGATTTTAAGCTTGTAGGTCAGATTAATGGTTCTTCCGGTTCTATCATGGATAATATTGCCGAAGGATTTGAGCGTGATGGGAATAAAGAGTTTATCCAATTCCTTACTTTCTCAAAAGGTTCGTGCGGAGAGACTCGTTCTCAGCGTTATCGGGCGTTGGACTATCAGTATATCACTCAGGAGGAATTTGACACAGCTTATAAAATAACACTGGAAGAGAGTAAAATGATAAAAAGTTTTATCCAATACTTAAAAGATTCTGAACTGAAAGGTAATAGATTCAAATAGAAAACCTTCGTGCACGAGACTTGGAACCTGGAATTTGAAACTTGGAATTTATAACAACGAAAAACAATTTTAAAACAAAATACAATGCCTAAAAGTCAATTTATTAATCCGACTGAGGTG
>DAOPZV010000204.1:0-3109 GCA_035353575.1 Prolixibacteraceae bacterium
AGGTGGTTCGCCTGAATGCTGTCGATACCAGCCAGCTCATGAACTCCTTTGGCAATCGAGTTCTCGCAATCGGTGCAGTGCATTCCTTCCACGCGGATTTTGGCTTCAACTAATACTGGTTTTGCATCTGTTTTTGGGGCCTGTTTAGGCGAACAGCCAGCCAAAGCGGCCAGCAAAATAAAGCCCGAGATTATTTTCTTCATTTTCATTGATTTTTAAATTTTTAGTTTCACTCAATCCTTTACTCCCTAAATGAGGCTGTCCACCATCAGCAGAATCATCATCATCAGGTAAAGCAGGTTCAACTTCAGGAACGAGATACGAACAGGCAAATCGCGCCTGAAAAGAATGCCCGAGCTAAGCGGAAGAAGCAGGTAAAAAATATAAACCAGCAGCGTGAGAATCAGGAAATAGCCGTGAAGTACAGTGCCGGCCAGTATAAGTGCTGTGGCAACCGTTGCCAGAATCCAGGTGTAGCTCAGTCGCTTGATTTGATTTTCGTTGAAAACGGTATTCAGGCTGGGGAAACCGGCCAATGAATATTCTTTGCCAAACATGAGCAGAAGCAACCAAAAATGAGGAATTTGCCCGATAAAGAAAAACAGGGAGACCCAATAAATTCGTTCGTCGGCAAAACCACCACCTCCGGCAAACCACCCGATAAAAGGGGGAAGTGCACCAACCAGCGAGCCAGGAACGACCGCAAAAGCAGTGACTTTTTTCAGCGGAGTATAAATGGCATTGTACGATAACAAAGTCAAAACGCTCGTGGCAAAGGCAATTGGCTGGAAAGCCCACAACAGAATAATAGCCCCTCCGACAAAATAACCTGAGGCCACGGCAATCGCTCCCCAAATGCTTATTTTACCTGAAGGAATCGGCCGTTTCAGGGTGCGCGGCATCAACGCATCGGTTTTGTATTCCTGAATGTGATTGATGGCACCGGAAGCGCACGACATGAGGAAAACCCCGGCGATCAGCAGCAAGGCATTGGTGTCGAACCGTCCGGTTTGCAGCACATACCCTGTGCAGGCAGACAATGCAACCGGCAACGAGATTCTCATTTTGCCCAATTCGGCTACTATTTTTAAGTTAATTTTCAATTGTCAGTTTCCAATTTTCAATTAAAAGCTATCATCAAGAACCATTGATCATTGACCATTAATCACTGATCATTATTTCAAGGTTTTCAGGTATTCAGTAATTTGTTTGATGTCGTCATCGGTAAGCTGTCCTTTGTACGAGAGCATCAAACCTTTATTAAATCCTTTTACCACGTCGGCATTGGGGTCGTAAATCGACTTTTTGATGTATTCATCGTCAACGGTTACTTCGCGTTCAGTACCACCCGATTCAACGGTAACTTTGTGCCCGTATATGCCTTTAAAGCTCGGTCCAACCAGTTTATTGCCGTCAACAGTATGGCAGGCAAAGCAGCCAATGTTTTTCATTATGCGTTGACCGCTTGCTACCGGCGAATCAGTTTTTGCCGCTTCGTGTTTTGTTGTATCAACGTACCACGAGTTAAATTTCTTTTCGTCCATTACTTTCACCTGATTGAGCATATACGAATGGTTCAAACCGCAATATTCGGCGCAGAACAGGTCATATAACCCTTCACGTTCAGGAATAAACCACACAAACTTTTCGCGACCTGGCACAACATCTTCTTTAACCCTGAATGCCGGAATGTAAAAACTATGAATAACGTCGAGCGAATGTAAATTCAGTTTTACCGGTTTGTTCAGCGGAATAAAAAGCGTATCAGTTTTTTTCCCGTTTTCGTATTCGAAAGTAAAATTCCACATACGTGCAACTACTTTAATATTGAAACTGTCTTTAGGTGCTTTTTTCATTGGCGACCAGCCCGCCCAGCCGAAATAGAACATCACCAACACAAGCAGTGTGGGGATAACAGTCCAGATAATTTCAAGTTTTGTACTTCCTTCAATTTGTGTTGCCACCGGGTTTTTCTTCCTGTTGTACCGGTATATGAAATACAACATGGTAAAAGTTAATCCAATCAGGAAGAGAAAGGAAATACCCAGTATAAACATAAACGCTCGGTCAACTCCGCTGACGAAGTTGGATGCATTGGCAGTATTGGATAGGATATACATAGCTTTTATCTGAAAAAGTAGTCTAAGAATGTAATGAAAATCACTGCAAGGAAAACCATGAGTACAAAGATTACCATGTACCGCAGAAAAGGCTGGTCGAACTTCAGGTGCATGAACCAGGTTAATACCAGCACCGATTTGATGGTGGCAAAAATGAGAGCGCCCAAAATCGAGTAGCTTCCAAGGTTAACGTGCGTAATGCCTATCGACATGAACGTGAGTGTAACCAGAGCAATCAGGATATAAAAGTAGGTCTTGTACGGAACAATATGATGTTTTTCTTTTTCCATAGGTATATTGGCTTTCTAGTGAATCAAATAGAATAACGGGAACAGGAAAATCCAGATTAAATCGACAAGGTGCCAGTACAAACCGGCATTTTCAAGCAACGACGGGCGGTCGGCGTGTACGGTTCCTTTTTGTACACGGTTGAGGGTGATAACAATAAGTATCAACCCAACAATGATGTGCAGGGCATGGAGGCCTGTCATTACAAAATATAAACCGAAGAACAGCACTTCTCCATTGCTCATATCGTTTACCAGGTGTGCTGATCCGGGCCAAATGCCGTGGTCAAATTTTACTCCCCATTCAAAATATTTGTTGATGAGGAATATGATGGCCAGCATAATAGTCACTTCGAGCAGAAACACTGTAAGTCCCTTGTTTCTTTTTTGCAGGGCCGATGTTGACATGGCAATGGTCATACTACTTACCAGCAGCACAATGGTATTGATGGCGCCAATGGTGTCGTTCAGTTCGAGTCCGGCCATGTGAAAGGCTTGCGGATTGAGGAACCGGTAAATGGAGTAAACGATAAAAAGGCCGCCGAAAAGCAGCAGTTCAGTAAAAATAAACAGCCACATTCCCAGCTTTGACGCTTCCTGATCGTAATGTGGATCTGGATGGTGTGTTACATTTTCCATAGATGCCTGTGATTAATATTGGTATGGTCCGTCTTTTTCGCCGTAAACAGGTATTTCGTCAAA
>DAOPZV010000204.1:3209-6329 GCA_035353575.1 Prolixibacteraceae bacterium
TCGTACATGCGACCAAACATTTTGGGATACCAATAGTGCATTGCACCAAAGAAAGAGAACCCAACACCTCCAAATACGATAAAGTGAAAGTGGGCAACAACAAAAGCAGTATCGTGCACATACACGTCGGTTGCCAGTGCACCGAGAACCAATCCGGAGAAACCACCGATCATGAATACAAAGATGAATGTAACCGCCCAATAGAATGGTATATCGAGGTTAATCGAGCCTTTGTGCATGGTCGAAATCCAGTTGAAAACCTTTATTGCGCTCGGAATTGCTACGATGAAAGTCAGCAACGAGAATGTATATTGAGCTGTTCCGCTCATTCCCGATGTGAACATGTGGTGGCCCCAAACAAAGTATCCTACAAAGGCAATAGCCAGCGTTGAGGCGATAATTGCTTTATATCCGAAAATGTGTTTTTGCGAGAATGTTGGTATAATCTCAGAAATAGCGCCCATTGCCGGAAGAATCATCACGTAAACTGCAGGGTGGGAGTAAATCCAGAACAAATGCTGGTAAAGGACAGGATCGCCGCCCAAAGCAGGGTCAAAAACGCCAATTCCAAAAATACGTTCCAATGCAACTAAAACCAGCGTGATACCGACAACGGGAGTCGCCAGTAGCTGAATCCAGGCTGTTCCGTAGAGCGACCAGGGAAACAACGGCATTTTAAACCATGTCATTCCGGGAGCACGCATCCGGTGTATAGTTACAATGAAGTTTAATCCGGTTAATATCGACGAAAACCCAAGCACGAATGCTCCGAATATAGCCGGAAGCAAGTTCGTTCCGGTTTTAAAACTGTAGGGTGCATAGAATGTCCAACCTGTATCCGGCACTCCGTTTCCAAACAGAACTGATGCAATAACGAGCAGCGCACCCAAAATATAAATGTACCACGAAAGCAGGTTAATCCGCGGAAATGCAACGTCCTTGGCGCCAATCATAATGGGCAGGAAAAAGTTTCCGAATACCGCAGGAAGCCCCGGAATTACGATCATGAAAATCATGATTACGCCATGAACTGTAAATACGGCATTGTAGCTTTGCGGCCCCATAATGGTACGTCCGGGGGCAATGAGTTCGAGTTTCATTGCAAGTCCCAACAGAACACCAACGACAAACAAAGTCATCATGGAGTACATGTACAAGAGGGCAATCCGCTTGTGATCGGTCGAGAAAATCCAACTGAATATTCCCTTGTATTTCCCCTTGTAGTCGAGGTAACTTACATCGTGTGGAATTTGAGCTGTTTGCATAAAGTCTATTCTAATTATTTTTTCTTTTAGGTTTGAAAATCAAAATCAGGAAAAAAACGACTGCAAAAAATAGAATCAGTGTACCCGATATCTTGGTTACATTTAACACGTATGCTTGTCCGACAGGGTCGTACGAAAAGCAATACTGCATGATTTTATTGATTGTTGGAGCTGACATCCCTTTCTGAGACTCAATGACAGCCATTTTAAAATCGAATGGAAGAAAACTTGTACCGTTGAGGTAACGTGTGATTTTACCTTGAGGACTTACCATGCAGATGGAAGCCGCATGGGTAAAATCGTTTCCGGTTTTTTTGTATTTGAAGCCTGTTGCGTTGGTTCCTTTAACGATATTTGCGCTATCGGCAACAAAAAAATGCCAGCCTTTTGCTATTTCATCTTTCTTGTTGACCAGCTTCAGGTAATTTGATTTTTTTTTGACCCCGAGATCAATTGTTTCACGCGGATCGAAGCTGATTGTTAAAACCTGGTAATCAATTCCGGGCTTTAAATCCGATTCGTCCATAACTTTTGCAAGACCTTCCATTAACGGGCTGCAAATGCCGGGGCATCTGAAATAGACCCAATTTATTACCGTAGGCTTGTCAATTAAATCAGTCAGACAAACGCGTTCGTTGTTTTCGTTTATCAGATAAATATCTTTGGGAAGGTATGCGTCGAGATGCTCAACAATGCCAATTTCAGTGTCGTTTCGTTGATCGATATATGGTTTTTGTCCGAAAATATTTACTGAAATGAGCAGAAACGTAAAGATGAATAACAATAGTTTCCCGGATGACATCATTGGAATATACCGTTTGGTCTGGCTGAATTTTTGTTGCCAGCTTTTCAAAATAATCTTGTCAAAATTCCGATTTTGATTCATCTTGATTTTTGGTTTTCAGCAAATAGGTTGCAGTTTAAAAAAACATCTTGCCCTAAGAAACCCAAAACTTTAGCGAATGTTTAATGAAAAGTAAATAATTATGAATTTTTTTCAGCGTTACCTCTTCGCGATTGACCGAACCGCCTGGTAAATGGTCAAAATGGCAGAAGGATACTTTAACGAATCACCATTAAGATGCTTTTTTGCAGCAACTTCCTTTTTCAACCATTTCTTTAGGTGCCAGTTTCTCTGCAGTTGGGCTGATATAAGGGATTCCAAGTGACATGCCTCTTAAAACAAATAGCACGCCCAGAAAGAAAACGAAGTAAGGAACAGCCCGCTGCATTTTTGAGCGTACCCGTTGCCCGATGGCATCGCTGGCGAGCGAAGCGAGAAGAAGCAATGGGATTGTCCCCACGCCAAATAAAATCATAAACAGTGAGCCTGAAATGACCGATCCGGTGTTTATTGCTCCGGCAATTGCAACGTAAACCAGTCCGCAGGGAAGCAGGCCATTTAGCAGCCCGATCAGTATTAACGAGTGATATGAACGGCTCGCAAATAATTTTTTAAGTCTGACGATCAGTCGGGAAGCTGCGCCTGCAAGCAGGTTGCCTACTGTGATTTTCTCGCGAAAAACAAAAGGAAATAATACGCTTACGATCATGGCGACGCCCAGAATAATGGATGTCCACCGTTGAAAACCAGCCATGTGAATACCCTTTCCGAGCAGGCCAAACAATACACCCAGCATGCCATAAGTTGCCACTCTCCCCGAATTGTATAAAACCGCTCCCAAAATTTTGGTGAAAGTATTTTGGTTCTTTAGCGGAAGGGCGACAACTATGGGGCCGCACATGCCCATGCAGTGCAGGCTTCCGACTATTCCGATGGTTAAAGGCGTAATGATGTCCATGACGGTTGCGTTATTTTGTCATTAGGTCATTCAATTGTCATTAATTGCTAAGA
>DAOPZV010000205.1:0-6327 GCA_035353575.1 Prolixibacteraceae bacterium
CCCAGATTTTTGTAAGTAGTTAATAGCTTAATGTATTGCTCTTTATTTACATCGGCAAAGTTGGGAAGTATGGGAGTCCAGTTTATTCCCTGAAGGAAAATTGGTTTGTTGTTTATACTGCAAATCCATGGGTCGGCATTGGCTGGCGCGCCTTTGCAGGGAAGCCATTCCACATGCTTGAAGCCCAATTCCTTGTCTATTTTTTGAAGCGAATTTCCGTTCGTGTCAAGTAGGTTGACCGATAGCTTGTAGAGTGGCTGGTCTCCATGTCCGTTGGGCCACCAACGTTTAATTTTCAGGTTATTCCATACTTTCATTCCTGATAATTCTGATGCTGGATGTATTTCTTCAAATACTTGTTTCCCGGTTGGGTCAGCCAGGTTTATACGTATGTTATTATTTTTTGCACCAGGAAGATTGACTTTTATTCTTAATTCGCCGAGGTCTTTTTGCATGTCGGCATCGGTTGTAACTTGCAGATTGCTAATCCGAACTTCATTTTTTTTCGAGATTTGTAAATAAACATTGTCCCAAATTCCAACCTGTACAATTCGGGGAGTCCAGTCCCAGCCATAATAAAAGCGTGGCTTCCAGTCTTTAATTTTGGAAGTCCAGCAACTGTGACCGAGGTACGAAGGCGAACACTCGAAAATGATTGCCAGCGTATTGTTTTTATCTTTCAGGAAAGGAGTAAGGTCGAAATTGTACGGAATGAATGCGTTGTTGAACGATCCGGCTTCTTTGCCATTTACATAAATGAGTCCTTTTTGGTCAAGTCCGTCGCAATGCAAAACAAATTGATTCCCGGCGGCGAGAAAATTGTCGGGAAGAGTGGTTGTAAAAAGCCAGTGCCTGTTTTCGACCCATTCTGATTCTACGCTGTTTGTGCCGATGTTCCAATCCGGAATGAGCGAGGCATCTTTCAGCGCTTTTTGAACCGAACCCGGAACATGAACCGGAATATTCATTATTTCAGCGCGATCTCCTTGTAGTTTTTGGAAATCAAAATTCTTTCGCCAGCTATCAATTCGGTATCCCCAAAGTTTCCAATCGAGCGCCGAGAGGTTAATTTCAGTTGCTGCGGCCTTTTCGGTGTTAGAATAGGTCTGTGCGACAGAAATCTTTGCTACGAAAAAACTGACGATCAAAACGAGGAGAAGAAAGTGATAATATGTTGCTGCTCTTTGTTTCATTTTTGGTTTATGGTTTTTCGGTTCCTGGTTGGTTTATTGAGGTGTAATTCCTGTTGATCCAATGCACAATACCCGAAATTCGTTTCCTGTGCTTTTCTCGTTTTTTTCTGGGAGAAGTTCTATTTTTACGAGGTGCTTCCCTTGATTGAGGTTTCTTGCAATAGGTTCCATATTACGATAGCCGCCCCAGGTTTGATCGAACCAGCTGTCGAAAACAACAGGGTGTTGCCCGTCAATAGTAATTCTTGCTTTACCCATCGGGCCATTTACTTTCCAGAACGACAGGTATAAATTGGTTCCTGAAATTTCAAATTCGATGGTGCTTCCGGGAGTTGATGATTTCCAGCCTTTGCTGTCTTTTCCCGATCCGTCGTATATCCATCCAGAATTTTGGCTTGGCACAAGACTTTCGCCATCAAATAGTTTGGTAAATTCAAATCTATCGGAATAAAGAGATTCTGTAATAGCGGGAATAAGCAGATGCTGGTTGTTATTATTTTCTTTAAGTGCGTGGTTTAGAAATTGATTTACCAGATTTCCTGCAATGGCGTGCCCATATTCGTTGGGGTGAACCTCATCTGCACATATTTGCTCCCAGCGAAGCTTTCCTGCCTGCATCTCCCGCCAAATAGCATTTCGGTAACTAATCATAGGAAGATGATAATGCTCACCAATTTTTATTTCGGCATCCTGAACGTTACTTCCATCTTTACGGGTCATAAACAGGAGTGCAACGGCAGGTTTTTGTGGTTCATTTAAAATTTGTCTGATTAAGCCTTCATACGATTCGGCATATTCAGGAGTATCGAGATCGTTGGTCGCAAATTCAACAATAACAAAATCGGGTTTTGCCGAAAGCAGGTCGTGTTGTACGCGCATGGCTCCATAATCTGAGCCGGTAGCCCCAATACCTGCATTGACCAGTTCGAATTGAGTTTTCGGGAAATTCTTTTGCCACCAGTTTAGTACCAGGTTGGCATACCTTTTTTCTATTGGCATTTTTGTACTTGCTCTTGTAATTGAGCCACCAATAGCACCAATTACCATTTTTCCACCTTTTTGGGCTTTGTTGAAAGCCTGAAATAAACGGGTTAAGTCACCTTCTGAAGCAAGAGATTCGCGCACTAATCGCTTTGTATTTTTTCTTGAGAGTTTTAATTCGTTTTTGGGGGTTTGTATGTTGTTTCCTTGAAAAAACTCATGAGAAGCCACGGACAGTATATTCTCGGCAGTGGTTTGGGTTACTGAAAATATTAGGAGAATGACTGAATAAAAAGAGAGCAAATTCTTGAGATTTTTGCTTCTGAGCTTCATGATTTCAATTATTTCAGATAAAACGTAATATCGGATCGAACTTAAATTCAGCAATGACGAGAAGGATGACCTTCTCGCCATTGTCTGAGTTCTCTTATACCTAATCTAATAATCAATAACCTGGGTTTTGCCACATAATTTTTGTGTCTTTATTAATATCCAATTCGTACTGCGGAATTGGAAAAATGGTCTGTGTATCTTTCATTTTGTAAAGAGTTGTACCATTTTCAGTGCGTGAAAGGAACTTGTTCATTATTGTTGTTGCATTTCCTGAACGAACGATATCGAACCAGCGCAGGAATTCATCAGCAAATTCCCAGCGGCGTTCATTAAAGATTGCTGTACGGAACGAAGCCTGGTCTGGAAGATCAGTTGCTGTTTTTGCTGCCAAGCCTGCACGTTTCCTTACTGCATTCAGATAAGTAAAAGCATCGCCCGACGATGCATACGCTGCTTCATTCATTACTTCGGCATACATTAATAAAACATCGGTATAGCGTAGAATTGGCAAATTAACTTCGTAGTCGTCTTTGGTAGCCGGAATGGTTCCATGACCAAATTTTATATAGAAGCAAGTAACCTGGTCAATAACGTTACCCTTACCAATATAGCCTTTTTGAATATTCCAATCACGACGTAAATCACCAGCTTCATAAGAGTCGTACAAATCAGAAGAGACATAAAGGAACGGCGAGCCACCTCCCTGAGGGAACATGGTTGAAACGATTCCTTCAGGCACCTCAACTACTGGTAGAATATTTCCTTCGCCTACGTTTCCTGATTTGTATTGGATCTGGAATAAATGTTCGGGGCTGTTGTCGTATTTGTCAATAAAGCAATCACCATAATTGGTTGCCATGGCATATTTTCCTGAAGAAATAATATCAGACAGCAAAGGTTTTGCATCAGCGTATTTTTTCTGGAATAAGTACATTCGGGCCAAAATTCCTTTTGCGGCGTATTTGGTTGCTTTTCCCAGTTCGGAACTAGCTGGCCAAACATCAGGAAGCAACGTGGCTGCCTGGGCCAAGTCTTTGGCTGCAAACGTAAAGGTTTCGTCCTGTGTACTTCTGGCAATTTGTGCAATTTCAGAAACTGTCATTTGTTTGTCGATGAGTGGTACTCCGCCGAAAATGAACCCCAATTGGAAATAAGCGTATCCCCTTAAAAAGTAAGCTTCTCCTTTATAGTAATTTCGATATGCTTCGGTGGTGAAAGTGCCGGCATCAATCTTATCGATAACGGCATTACTTCGGTCAATCATCTGGTAGCAATATTGCCAAATTGCTTTAGTAGCGCCCGTGGTTGCGTCATCAATAAATTTGCTCATCGTTCCGGCATCATAACCGGTATTCATGTTTACATTATCGCTACGCCCTTCAATAGGAAGCGTATAAACATTGTAATAATAAAGGTCCTGAAGTTTATCATAAATGCCATTAACTGCCAACTTAAAATCGCTTTGTGTTTTGTAGAAACTTTCGGCATTGTAATTCGAAATAGGACTTAAATCCAGGTTATTGCACGACGAAAAGATCGTCAAAAATAATGTTGTTAGGATTCCTGTCAGTATGCTATATTTTTTCATATTCTTTTCGGTTTAAAAAGTTAAGTTAATCCCCAATGTATATCTTCTCGACATCGGATAGGTTGCATAATCCATCCCCTGGTAAGTATTTGTAGCTCCTGTTGTGTTTCCATAGCTATTGGTTTCAGGAGTTGCGCCAGGGTAATGGTTCCAGGTAAAAATGTTGTCGCCTGTTAAATAGAATCTTGCACCTACAATATGGAGTTTACTGCAAATTTCTTTAGGCAGGTTGTAGCCCAGAGTGACGCTTTTAATACGAACAAATGAAGCATCGTATAGCCATGTGTCGTTGTAGGCTGGGTTATTGCCATAAGGATATGGAGTTTTTCCATCCCAGGTCATATCAACAGTTGTTCCTGAAGGTAAAGCGCTCGGAGTACGGTCTGGTTTGTAGCAGTTTAACCAACGTGCAAACTGATTGGTCCCTGAAGCTCCGGTATCCATGTGACGACGACCAAGGAAGAATACTTTGCCACCCTGAGATCCCTGTAACAAAATGTTGAAATCGAAATTTTTATAACTGAATTTGTTACCCATACCCCAAATAAAATCGGGTAAGTTATTTCCAACAACGGTCATATCGGCTGCAGTTATTTTTCCATCTTTGCTAACATCTACAATTTTCAGGTTTCCTTTTTCTTGGCCTGCTGCAATCGGAACGATTGCTTTTCCGCTCGAATCGAAATCCTTATCGGTTAATATGCCATCGGTTTTATACATGTAGTAACTCGAAATTGCTTCACCAACTTTAGTTACAAAAGCGTTTATCCCCCAACTTGCGGTAATGATAGGTGCATTTCCGTTTCCAAGTTCTTTAACTTCATTGGTGTTTCTTGAAATGTTGAATGAAGTGCTCCATTTAAATTTGCCATCAATGTTGTGCGAGGTAACTTCAAATTCCCAACCTTTATTACGCACTTTACCAATATTTTGAGTCATGGTTGAGTAGCCTGACATGTAGGATACAGGTACATCCTGCAACATATCTTTGGTGTCGTCAATATAGAAGTCGATGTTCGATTGAATCCTTCCCTTAAAGAGACCAAAATCCAAACCTACGTCTTTTGAGAGTTTCGATTCCCATCCCAAATCAGGGTTCCCAAATGAATTTGGAGATAACCCACTTACAACAGTTCCGTTCAGGTTGTAGTTGGTTACGCCTAACAACGAAATACTGTTGTAGTATCCAATGCTGTTATTCCCGGTTTTACCCACCGATAAGCGAAGTTTTAAAATGTCGAGCCAGCTTTTGGTGCTTGCCATAAATTCTTCGCGATCTATTTTCCAGCCGATTGATGCTGAAGGAAACCATCCCCATTTTGTATTTTTTCCAAAGTTTGACGATCCATCGTAACGTAAGTTGGCAGATAACAAGTATTTATCTTTAGCATTGACGCTTACACGGCCAAAATATGACGATAGTGCATTTTCGAATTCGTCGGTGCTAACCGATGCCGCAGTTGAGGCAACATTTAAAGTATATATCAGGCTATTGGGATAACCATTGGCCTTTCCACTCGATCTGTAATATTTTGAACCCTCGGAGCTTTGTCCCAGCAAAACGTTCAGATCAAACCAGTTGCTAACTTTTGGCGAGTAATTTAAAGTGTTTTGGAACGACCAGCTATACAAATCGTTCGAAAAGAACGTACCGTAAGTAGCAATACCTGTGTTTACATTTGAAGGACGGAAATACGAGTTTCGTGTTTGTTGGTAATTATATCCGTACTGCGATTTAAATTTCAGGTCTTTTATAATTTCCAATTCACCCCATACTGTTGAAAGTATTTTATTGGTGCGGGTTTCGTCGTGAACTTCTTTTAATCGTTCAAGAGGGTTGGCCCATCCCGATGTTGAATATGGAGTATAGCCCCACTCCTCAGTATTGGAGTTGAGCGGCACGTTAGGCGAATATTGTAAGGCATGGTGTAATGCACTTTCCTTACCTTCAGAATCAGGGTTGTTTTCGGTTGAGAACGATGGCGCAATGTTCATTCCTAATTTCAGGTGTTTCCCAACATTTAGCGTGGTATTTACTCTTAAATTCATGCGCTCATAAGCCGTTTCTTTAACCACACCCTCTTGTTTCATATAAGCACCCGATACCAGGTATGAACCCGTATCTCCTCCTCCTGAAGCGGTTATCTGATAGTTTTGCATTGGAGAAATCTGGTAGATTTCTTTTTGCCAGTTTACATTGGGTAAACTTGAAGGATTAAGAAAACTATCAGG
>DAOPZV010000206.1:0-3078 GCA_035353575.1 Prolixibacteraceae bacterium
AATCCGGCCAATACACTGATCACATTTCGCCATTAGCAGATGACGATTCGAATCAACTCCAGCCACGAAATAATCTACCTGCTTTTCGCCTCAACAATCCGTTGCCTTACCAACTCATTCAATTCTTCAGGAGTGCGGTCTTCAGGATAAACAGCCGGTAAAAACTCAACGCTGATGTGCTCGCCCCATTTAATCTTTTTGGCTCCCGACGACATGGCTTCGTAGGCGCCTTTAATCACCACAGGCACCACAGGCACATTCAGTTCGGCGCTCAAAATGGCGTAAGTTTTTTTAAACGCACCAAGCTCACCATCAAGAGTGCGGGTTCCTTCCGGGAAAATCAGGATTTTCTTGCCCTGCTTCACCACTTCGGCCATCTTCTGGATCGAATGTTTCAGGTCTTTGCTCAAGTCCATCACAATCACATTGCTCCGGCTGGCCATATACCGGCGCAAGGCGCTGTTTACATGGTCTTTCTTGGCATACGAGAATGTATTTTTCAATGTACTGTTGTCGAGGTACGAGAGCACCAAAAACGCGTCGAGTTTGGTTTCGTGGTTTGGCGCAAAGAAGCAAGGCCCTTCAGGAATGTTCACCTTCCCTCTTCCCTCGAACGAAAAAAACAGCCGGAAAGCACCACGAACAGCATGAACAATTGGCCCCAGGAAAACCGACGTTTTGGGCAGAATTACATCCGATTCTTCTTTTAAATCGCCAGCCCAACCTTTGTCCTGACTGGTTTTATGGAAGAGTTTGTTCTTTTGAATGTGCTCGGCAATTTTCCTGACCGACTGAAATTTGGTTAATTGTTCTTCGCTGAACTTGATCCCAAAGCTTTTTTCAATAAAGTCGATCAGGCTCAGTTTTCCCAGCGAATCCATCGAAATATCAAAAACCAAATGGTGCTCGGGCAAAATATCCATGTCAACCTGACTTTCAATAAATGTCTTGATGGCAAGGTATTCCGAAGTTTCCGGCTCACTCGATGCAGACTTCTTCTCCGATTTCTTTTCAACCAATTCAGGAAATTTGAAGCGTTGAAGCTTGGCTAATCGGGTGCGCGGCAGTTCGGCGTCAACCAAAGTGAACTGCATAATTCGCTTATACGAACTCATGGTTGCATTAAACGGACCAATCACCGATTCGCGGAAATATTGTTTGACATCGTCAATCCCATTTGCCGACAAGAAATTACCATCGGGCAATATCAAGGCGTGCAACAAATCATTGTGCATAAATATACCGGCTTCCTTTACCGCAGCCGAAAAGCCTTCGAGCTTGGCTTCAACCTCAACCGGGTTTATATTTTTCCCGTTTGGCAAAACGATAATTTCTTTCTTCCGGCCAGTTATAAAAAGATAGCCTTTCTTGTCTAAGTAGCCCAAATCGCCGGTATGCAGCCAGCCATCTTTTAAAACCTCGGCAGTTTCTTCGGGGCGATTGTAATAGCCCTTCATAATATTCGGGCCTTTTGCCACAACCTCGCCATCGCGAATTTCGACTTTCAACCCAGGCAAAGCCTGTCCCGGCGAGCCTATTTTAATTTTCCCGGGACGAGGAAATGTGATCATTGGAGCAGCCTCGGTCATCCCGAAACCTTCCATTATATCGAATCCAATTCCGTAGAAAAATGAGCCAATTTCTTTATTCAGGGCAGCACCGCCGGCAACCATTACGCGAAGGTGGCCACCAAATCCCTGATGAATTTTATTGAAAATGATGCGGCCCAGTTTCCGGCTTTTGGTCTTCAATACAAAGGCAAGCAGAAAACGGGCGATTTTGCTTTCGTCGATTTTGGCCTTTATTCCGCGGTACATTAATTCGTAAAGACGCGGAACCCCGATGAAGACTGCAACCTCGTTTTCAGCAAAAGTCTTCATCAAATCTGACGACTGCATCGAAGGCGCCATGGGCGCGGTTGTCCCCACATAAAGCGAAATCATCATGGTGCCCAACAGCGGGAAAATATGGTGCAACGGAAGGAAAATCATAACTTGCCTGTCGGGAGTATAAATGCCGCACTCGATCACAGCATCCATGTTTTGCTTCAGGTTAGTGTACGAAAGCATTACCCCTTTGGGGCTTCCGGTTGTCCCTGAAGTGTAGATAATCACAGCAGTCGTCTCGTCATCTTCAGGCCCTATCCAGCTGCTTTCTTTTCCTTCGTCGCTGGTAGAAATGTTTTCAAAAACCAGAACTTCAGGTTTTTTAGCCACTTTATCCACAATTTTCGAATACCCCTCTTCCATCGCTTTGCTGATGAAAAGCAAATCGGGCGTGCAGTCGTCTAAAATATAGGCAACATCTTCGGCCGACGCCAAAAAATCAATCGGAATCGCTATGCAGTTGTTTTGCAAAGCGGCGTAAAACGCGTAAATCCACTCCGGACTGTTTTCAGCATAAATGGCAACCTTCGAAAAAGATCGCGTCGCGAATAAGTCGGCATATTGCTGAATGTGCTTCAGCAACTGGTTGTATGTAATTTCGCCTTTACTGGTTAACAAGGCTTTTTTATCCGGGAACGACCGGTTTATAATGGGTTCTGTCATTTTTGTCGTTTAAAACAAGCTTCGCACTTTTCCAGAAATTTCTGATATAAATCCCGAAAATTGTTTCGCCAGCTTAGTTAATTAGGCAACGCAAAATAAATAAATCCTGATCAATCTTTCCGACGATTTTATTTTCATTTTTTGCCATCCAAAACCTTTGTTTTCAGAAAGTCTGATTATTTCAGGTTTTTCTGCACTTTTGCAATCCAATAATCCTTTACAATTTTTTGGAATATGCACCAAGTTTACTGGGAATTAAAAGTTAAGTTCAAGGAACGCGACAAATTCGAGGCATTCTACGACTCCAAAGGAGAATGGGTTCGGTTTTTTTCCAAATCGCCCGATTACCAGGGAACCGAAATTCTGGAAAGCGGCGACGGCGACGGCGTATTTCTGATTCTTGACGAATGGACATCGGAGGAAGCTTTTCAGGAATACATTCGGGCCAATAAAACCGTTTACGACCAGCTCGAAGAAAAAGCCAAACAAGCCAGTCGCACCAAAAAGCGCGTTTGGATTAGCTTCGATG
>DAOPZV010000206.1:3178-6294 GCA_035353575.1 Prolixibacteraceae bacterium
GATCACTTTTTTATCTATCTTGACTGCCTCTAAATCAGACGTTAGCCTACACTTATGGAAGCAGCTCATGAAACAAGGTGGCTGGTTATTTTGAATCCACATGCAGGGTCGGGTCGCGGCGCTAAAGACAAAGAAAAAATAGAGAAGAAGCTGCACAAAGCCAGCTTCGATTTCCGGGTAGTCGTATCCGAATACCCTAAACATGCGGTTGATCTCACCATTCAAGCGATAACCGAGGGATACCGAAATCTGATTGTAGCTGGTGGCGATGGCTCGTTGAATGAAGTTGTCAACGGAATATTCGGCCAGTCGGTTTGCCAGCCTGAAGAGATAACAGTTGGTATGATTCCCGTAGGCACTGGAAACGACTGGATTAAAACATTCGGAATTCCGAACAGCTATAAGGAAGCGATTAAAATCATCAAGAAAGGCGAAACAATTCGTCAGGATATTGGCCGAATTAATTATTCTCTAAATGGCGAACCACAGTCATGCTACTTTGCAAACATGGCAGGTTTTGGATTCGATGCAATGGTCGCCGAGAAAACAAATATCCTGAAAAATAAAGGTCGAACCGGAATCATTCTCTACATGCAGGCTTTGATCTCCAGTTTCTGGCAATACCAAACCACGCGGGTTAAAGTGTCGTACGACGATAAAGTAATTAATGAACTCATTTTTTCGGTAAGTCTCGGAATTGGGAAATTCAATGGAGGAGGAATGATGCAAGCTCCGGGAGCCAGGCCTACCAGCGGAACTTTTCATATTACCATCATCAGAAAAATTGGAATTTTCGGGATTCTGCGTAATATTTCACGCCTGTATTCCGGCGAATTTACAAAAGACTATCGCGTTTCAACATTTCGTGCTTCGCAAGTGTCTGTTTCATCAGCAAGAAACATTTCGGGAGAAGCTGATGGAGAATCACTTGGCGATAATAAATTTGAAGTGGCGTTACTTTCTCAAAAATTATCTGTAATTTATAACCCAGAAAATTATCTTGAGTAAAAAGTCAAGTCTAACACTCCATTTTGTATAACTTGAGTATTAACAATTAAATTCTTGGTTATGAGTTTTATTAGCGAATTTAAAGCATTTGCCATGCGCGGAAACGTAGTTGACATGGCGGTTGGTATCATCATCGGCGGTGCTTTCGGTAAGATTGTCAGCTCCATAGTTGCCGACATTATTATGCCGCCTGTTGGTTTGCTTTTGGGCGGTGTTAAATTTACCGACCTGAAATTCGAATTGAAACCAGCAGTTCTTGATGCAGCAGGTGCTGTAAAAACTGCAGCAGTGTCGATTAATTATGGCAATTTTCTGCAAACAACCGTCGATTTCCTGATTATCGCATTTGCCATCTTCATGATGATTAAAGCAATGAACAGCATGAAACGGAAGCAGGAAGCTCCGGTTGAAGCTCCAGCCCCGCCTGAGCCAACAAAAGAAGAGGTATTACTTGCCGAAATCCGCGATATTCTGAAAGAAAAATAAGAACCGTAACGTGAAAAGAAAGTCATTGGCTGCAACTGAAAAGAAACGACCAATGACTTTTTATTTTAAACATCTTATAATGAAAAAACAAGGACACGAATTAGGCAGGCGGGGCGAAGAAATTGCAAAAGAACATCTTCGTTCAATCGGGTACGAAATTCTGGAAGAAAATTGGTTTTGGCAACACCTCGAAATAGACCTCATAGCGCGTGACGGAAATGAGCTGGTAATAGTGGAGGTGAAAGCCAGAAGTACCGATTCATATGAACATCCGTCGGAAGCGGTAACCTCAAGAAAAATAAGGTTCTTGGTGAATGCCGCTGAGGCTTATATTTTTCAAAAGGATATTAATCTTGACACCCGGTTCGATGTAATCTCGATCATCTTTTACAAGGGCGGCTACAAACTTGAGCATTTTAAGGAGGCATTTTACCCTCCGGTGAACTAATCAACCCAATACAACAAGTGTTTTCTAAGTATATTTAAAAGAGATTCGATAATAATTGGCTTAGTTACAAAATCATCGCATCCAAGTCGTTGCGCTTCCTCTTTGGTCGAATCCATTGCATAAGCAGTTTGAATAATGACGGGCAAATCCGGATTTATTTCCTTGATTTTTTCCACTGCTTCAAATCCATTCATTCTGGGAAGCCGAATATCCATCAACACCACATCAATTTCATCGTTTTCGCGCACCATGTTAACGGCCTCAAGCCCATCTTTTACGAAAAACAAATTTGCCTTTGTTTTCTTCAATGCCTTTTCAAACAACAACCGGCTAACAGCTTCGTCTTCCACGATCAGAATAGTCTTCCCAACGAAATTGTATTCCATTCTCTGTGTATCAATTTAATGAGTTTTACAAAAGTATTAAAAATGAGGCAGAAATACATTACAATTTCTCCATATTATTCATAATAACATTTAATAAAAGAAAAATCCTTGGCTATCCCGCATTTTGTATAGGCAACCAAGGATTTTTTTATATCAGCAGAGCAACTCTAAAAGGCGCTTTCGAGCGTTCGAATTTTAAATATTTCCTGAAGTTTTTCCTTAGTTATTGCAGTTTGCAGTTTTATTTTTACGGTTTGACCCGGCAGCAAATCGAAATAATTGTCGCTGAAAAAGCCTTCCTCATCGCCAATAGTCATATACAGATTTTTTGCAAGTTTATCGGTAGTTAAGGTAATTTCAAATCCGCCGTCAGTCTGTGCAATTTCCGATTTCACCTGCGGTTTTGATAAAACTACATCTTTTATTGGCTTGAAAAATAAGGTATTTGAAGAAAGAACTGCGTTGTTTTCTACCAACTCAACCACCAAAAGCTGTTTGTTGGCCTGAACTTTTTTCAGATAATCAGAAGTTTTACTTCCCCAAAACGTGTTGCTCGAATTTGCAGGAGCAACCACATCTTTGCTTATTTTCCAAATTTCCTTTCCTTCAAAATCAATCACTTTAGCCACCAACTGAGCTTTAATTTCGGTGAGTTTATCGTTGATAATGTCAATTTTTACCGAATCGCTTGTTGTATAAGGCGAAACCAGCCAGCGCGATTCTTTTGGTCATAATTTTTGTTTGTGGGTTTAAGTTTGGTAAAAATGGGATTTTTTTGATTGATATTG
>DAOPZV010000207.1:0-1686 GCA_035353575.1 Prolixibacteraceae bacterium
ATGAAAGACATGAGCGCCGTTCAGGGTGGAATGAGTTTCTACGGCGATCTTCCTGAAAGCCTGAACCTGGTGGTAAATACTTCGCATCCGCTGGTGAAACGCGTGTTCGAAGACCGTGATGCGCAACTTGGCAGCGAACTGGATGCTCTTAAGGCTGACATTCAGGCAAAAAAAGACGAGAAAGCCGAAGTTGACAAAGCCAAAAAAGATAAAAAAGACGAAGAAATTCCTTCGGAAGTGAAAGAAAAATCGGAAGAACTGGAAAAAGCGATTTCGACTTTGAAAGATCAGCAGAAAGAAAAACTTACCGCTTTTGGTAAGGAGAATAAGCTGGCTAAGCAGTTGGTTGACCTGGCTTTACTTGCCAACGGAATGCTGAAAGGCGAAGAGTTGGACAAATTCGTAAAGCGCAGTTTTGAGCTTATAAAATAAAGGTTTTTGTAGTTAAGGTTTGAAGGCAGGTTCAGCAATGAGCCTGCCTTTTTATTGACCATTTTAGAATTTCAATTTAGAATCTGTCAGTTCCAATCCTATTCCAGGTTTATCCTGAAGGGTGATTTTTCCGTCGACCACCTGTATGCCCTTATACGGGTCGTTCGAAATCAACAGGTTTCCATCCAAATCGGCCCAATCGCATTTCGACGAAAGCTGTGCTGCCGCCGAAATGGCACACGAAGTTTCGGTCATACAGCCGATCATCACCTTCATGCCCAGTGATTTGGCCAGTGTAAGCATTTGATGGGCTTCGCGTATACCGGTACATTTCATCAGCTTGATATTGATGCCGTTGTACACACCTTTCGCTTTCAGTACATCGGGCAATCGCTGCACCGACTCGTCGCCAATAATAGGCAGCGGACTGTGTTCGGTTAGCCAGGCAATGTCATCAACCGATGTTTTGGGCATGGGCTGCTCCACAAAAACAACTCCTTTTTCTTTCAGCCAGTGAATGGTTTCCAGCGCTTTTTCCTTGTCTTTCCAACCCTGATTCACATCCACGCAGAGCGGTTTGTCGGTTGACGAACGAATGGTTTCAACCATTTCCCGGTCGGTGGCCATTCCCAGTTTCACTTTTAGAATTTTATAAGGAGCAGCTTCGGCCACTTTTTGCCGAACCACTTCCGGAGTATCAATGCCAATTGTAAATGAGGTGTTCGGCGTGGTTTCAGGATTGAATCCCCATATTTTATACCAGGGCTGGCCCATTATTTTACCCAACAAATCGTGCAAAGCAATATCCACCGAGGCTTTTGCAGCGCAGTTTCCAGGAAGCACCGAATCGACATACGACAGAATTTCTTCGAGTCGGAACGGGTCTTTGAATTGAGCCAAATTCAGCGACGACAGAAATTTTGATACCGACTCAATGCTTTCGCCCAAATAGGGCGGCATTGACGCTTCGCCATAGCCAACTATACCATCAAATTCGATGCGGGTTAGCACGTCAGGCGTAGTTTTTCGTGAACTGTTGGCCAGCGTGAAAGTATGTTTCAACATCAGTTCGTGCGGCACAAAACTGATTTTCAAGCCATTTCCTGAAGGTTTTGGTCTTTTTTCCCTTGTTGCTGCAAAAACCGTTTCGATTCCTGAAGCACCAACCAGCGTTGTCAATCCAGCGGTGCGTATGAAGTTGCGACGAGAAGCCATATCGAATTATTATTTTTGAATGATGAATTATTAATTAAA
>DAOPZV010000207.1:1786-6164 GCA_035353575.1 Prolixibacteraceae bacterium
TTGCTTCCGAAGAAAATCAAATCGCCGGGAGCCAAATTACGGTAATCCGAAAAATCGGGGTGTTCGCCATAGCGCACTTGTTGCGATGCATCGCGCGCCAAAACCACGCCTTGAGAATAATACGAAGTTTTGGTCAATCCCGAACAATCGGTAGCCTTGCTCGATGTTCCACCCCAAAAATAGGGCACACCCATCATCTGCCGAGCTACCGACAATACCGAAGGAATATCAAGCGGATGGTTGGTCCAATCTTCAAACGAAAGGCATTCGTTCTTCCTGATGTATGCAGTTCTGTCATCGGGCAGTTTTGCCTGTAAATAGCCTTTGGTTTCGCCAACTACCTCAAATAAATCGCATAGAACAAGATCAGAAACAGGCAATGCTTTTTTGTCGGGCGAGGCCCACGCAAAGCCGTTTAATTTGTTGTATATAAATCGTTTATTCTTCTTCCACGCGGTCATTTCGTCGGCCGTTTTTGGAATAATTGCCCCGTGATTAGCCCAGCCGATGTATAAATCAGGGGTTTGAATTAACCACCATTCGCCTTTTTCCTCCAGAATTTTTACCGGCGTTCCCATCAATGCCTGAGTCGCCATTTCGGCAGCATGAGCAGGATTGGTGCGAATATTAGCCACTGATAGTTTCACGATTCCCCAGGTTTTATCGCCCAAATTCTTGTCGGGCAGTATCAATACCGAATCCTGAACATTGATTTTCAAGATAGAAAGAGAATCCAGCATTAACTTTTGTGCTTCCGGATGGTCGGTCTTTCCTTTCAGGATGATCTTACCAGCCAATTCTGAAGTTTGTACTGAGAAGATAGCTGTGCGTTTATCTGGTGCAAATTTTCGCCCAATCGATTGAATAACGCGATTGGCAAGCTGAATTTTTTTTGACTCAGCAATCGAATTAAATGAAAAGGCTACCGATAAAATGAGTAGTAAGAATTTTGATTTATTCATTGTCAACTATTTATACAACAGATACTTTTGGCGCATTTTTTTGAATTCAGTCAGTCCGGCTTCCCAGCTAGCCCGAATTTCCTGTTCCGATTTCCCTGCAACTATTTGTTCGCGCAATTGGCTTGTTCCGGCTAATTTATCAAAATTTCCGATCTGGTTGCTTTGTTTCGAATCAAAGAATTTAGCCTTTTCAGGATATACTTTATACAACTCTATCAGCCATGAAAGGTTTATTTTTCCACTTTGCCGAAGTGCAGCGGTATCGAACTTTCGCAGGTCAATTCCGAAGCATTCCTTATTCTGAAAAAGCGGAGTTTCGGCCATTCCTTTTATGCTGACCGGTGTAAATGAAAAGCTGTACTTTCCTTTTAGCGCGGGACTTCCAAGCACGCTGAACGGGAATCGGGTTCCTCGTCCCTGGCTGATTATTGTTCCTTCGAACAGGCAAAGCGACGGATACAGCCAGATTGATTGTTGTGTATTGAGGTTTGGAGAGGGCGCTACCGGCAAAACGTAATCCATTTCGTGCGAGTAATTTGCAACCGGGATTATTTTGATTTTGCATTTTATTTTGTTGGCCAGCCAGCCTTCGCCGTTGTACATCTGCGCAAGTTCGCCCATTGTCATTCCGTGAGTGATGGGTATCGGAAACATGCCAATTCCTGATTTCAGTTTCATGTCGAGAATTGGACCATCGATGCAATTCCCGTTTGGATTGGGGCGGTCGAGCAGGATCAATTCCTTGTTGTTTTCGGCACAGGCTTCCATCACATGAGCCAGCAAATTGATGTAGGTATAAAACCGTGCACCCACATCCTGAATGTCGAAAACGACCACATCCACGTTGGCAAGGTCGGTTTTTGAAGGCTTACTTTTCTTTCCGTAGAGCGAAATCTCAGGAACTCCGGTTTTTGCATCAATGCTGTCGGAAACCACAGCACCTGCACTGGCTGTTCCGCGAAATCCATGTTCGGGACCAAATATTTTAACTACCTTAATTTGAAGCGACAATAGCGAGTCAACCAGAGACGTTTTCCCGATAACCGATGTTTGATTGGCTACAACAGCAACCCGCTTTCCGCTTAGTAATGGTAAGTATTTTTCAGTTTGGTCTGCACCGGTTTTTATCGGACTGGCACCTAATAAGCTGATGTTAAGTAGAATAAATATCAGGAAAGTGATTGTTCTCATGATTGAAAAGGTCTTAAATTCAGGATGGTACAAAATTGATCAAGTTCTTCTTTTGCCTGTTTTAAGGACGATAAACTCTTTATTGGGAAAAGTTTCTTACCATTGGCGTTAAACAAGGCGATCAAATAGTTCTTTTCCTCGGTTTTATTAATCCGATTGCTCCAACTGTAAGATTTCCAAACTTTGTCCGATTTAATTATCCCGATCGTCATGTTCGGATTAAGGCTAATCCAGTTGCCAGTTTTAATGAATCCAAACAACGCATCGCCCGATCGAATCCGGTGGTTTTCAGCATCAATTGTAGTGCACAAATAAGTAAAGCCGAAAAATGCTCCGCCCATCACTAAAAAAGAAGAATACGCCGAAAAAAATGAAGTCATTACTCCAAAGATAAAAACAAGTTTTCCGGCAAAGCTTTCTGCCGGACCAAACGAATTATAGATTTTGTTTTTTATCATCATAGGCCAGGGGCTTTTATACAAAGTTGATTAAATCATTTGGCAGTTGTTCGGTTAATTCCTGAAATTTATTTTGATCGAGACAAACCTGTTCCAGAATATCTATGATGTTTTCGGCAGTGATCTTTTCAAAATCTTCACGCCGCGGCAATATGAAAACCCCACCAAAATCAACCGATCCGGGACTTATCAGAATTTGTTTTTCACCTGTCTCGTAAAAATGACTTGGCCGGTGTGCCTTGCGCGGAAACAAGTGAATCGTCCATTTTCCATCATTCCATAAGCACAAAGCGTTCATCATTGGCTCAACCTTATCTGGCTGCATAGCCTGAAAATGCTGATAATACAGGCGGATGGTCTCCAAACCTTCTTCCATCGAACTGGTTTCAACCGAAATCATTTTCCGCAGATAATTATCGAATGCCCAAACCTGGGTGTTTTTCCCCGAAAACAACTGTCGTTCCGAATGTTTGAGACGCTCAAAGTCGGTAGTTACGGGCATAAAACTGCTTTCGCCCGCTTGAAAATGCAAATGATCAGGAGCCGATGCACCGCATTCCGGTCCGTTGTAGAAAACGGTGAATCCCTGCATTGCTTTGGCCAATTCAAGCAAAGTTTTGGCATTTCCGATAAAACGCTGATCGATATGCCGGTTGCACGAAATGGTAAAATGGTTTTTAAAAATCGGGAACGGGTTCACCAAAATCAGGAAATCATCGCCAAATTCAATCGCGCCCTGTTCTTTAGGACGGTTTTCATTGCACAGAAAGCACTGCCTTGCAGCAATTGTTTTTTTATCCACCTCGGCCACCGACGAGCGCATCCGTTCCGGGTTAAACTGTGTTCTAATCTGGAAATCATCAAATTGATAGGTCCTTTCCAGAACTTTTTCCAGTCCCTTGAAATTAGACGCAGCCAAAGGCCAATCCTGAATCTGCGATTGCGTGAATTTGTTCAGAATCTCTTTTGCCGTATTGCCTGTATTTGAAATTATATCGAGTAATTGCGCCATATTCTTATCATTTTTCTGGAAACTGAGACTGCCTACTTTAGCTTCCAGTATTTCAAAATTTCACTTATCAGCTCATTCCGCTGCTGCTCGGCTGTAATTGTTTCGAACGGGAATCCCAATATTACTGATTGGTAGAGGCCGCTGTAAGCTACTCCGGCCGTCTTGTTATCGCCTTTATAGCGGAAAAGTACTTTCGCACCTTCGCCTTTGGGCTCAATGGCGTCGGGCGATTCCACTTTATAAATATCCGGGCTGTACTCCTGTTCGAACTTGTATTCCTGCTGAAAATCGCTTTTCACGGCATTCACCGGATAAACACAACCGCTTTTACTGGCATGGTTGGTCATCGGTTTATAGTGCAAAATCTCGGCGGCAAAATTCCGGGCCAGCGTGTCGCCACACAAATTCAAATCAGTTCCAATGTAAGCACCCGTCAAAAGCAATTTGGCGCTTTCTCCTGAAACATATTCCGAAATAGCCTGCCGTATTTCAGGAGTAAAAAGTGTAAAATCCCGCTTTTTGAATCCGTAAAAACGGCTGGTCGTTTTTTCCTCGCCGAAGATGATATCGAGCACTGAGAAATCGTTTTTACTCCATTTTTTCTGGGCGAAAGCTTCATCGCTCATCGAGATAAAACCCATTCCATTTTCGCGAAAAGCCTGACCGTGAACACGCGGATAATCGAATGTATTACCGGGAACGACGCGTGTTTCCTGATCGGCATGCGACGAACCAAAACCGCAGGCGTCATCGTC
>DAOPZV010000208.1:0-6163 GCA_035353575.1 Prolixibacteraceae bacterium
CAGTTTCAGGTGATTCGTAATACACGTATTTAATTCCTTGTTTATCCATCATTTTCCTGAAAGCTCCAACCGAACCCGGGAATGGCTTGGGTTCATTGGTTCCCAATCCTAGCCAGAAGACTTTAAGCTGTTTGTTGAGAGCAGCTCCATCTTTAAATTTTCCATCGAGGAATGTTGCAGGATCAATTTCGTCTGAACTTGGGTAATTCGATGTTCCGCTAAAACCACCATAGGAAGCAAACTTATCGAGGTTGTTCATGATGATGCGCATGGTTTGATTGGCACCCATCGACAATCCGGCAATGGCGCGGTGTTCACGGTCGGCAATGGTTCTGAATTTCCCATCAATCATCGGAATAATTTCATTGATCATCACTTCTTCAAAAGCTGAAGCCGGACGTGCATTGGGTTCTCCACTTTGTGGTTTATAGGCATATCCGTTGTCCATCACAATAATCATTGGGACGGCTTTACCGGCAGCAATCAGGTTGTCCAGTATCAGGTTTGCTTTTCCCTGCGATGCCCAACCCGTTTCATCTTCAAAACTTCCATGCTGAAGATAAAGCACAGGGTAGCGGGTTTTGGCATCCTTTTCATAGCCTGCCGGGGTGTACACAAAACACCTCCGGAATGAACCCGTGATTTTAGAGTAATAGGTATTCTCGCTCACCAGGCCGTGAGGAACATCTTTCAATGCAAAAAACTCCTGATCTACGGCCGGAATTTCGATACCACTACCCCATCGGCCTGCGCCGTAAAAATATTTGGTTCCCGGATCGGGCACCGAAGCGCCATCAACATTCAACTGGTAATAATGAAATCCTTCGTCCTGCGGAGCCGATTCGCCGGTCCACACGCCTTTATCATCCTTCACCATGTCGTATTTTACGCCGCCAAGATCGAGCTGAACTTTGTGGGCTTCAGGAGCAGAAATACTGGCACGAACCCGGCGCTCAGAGTTAACCTGCGGGAACAATTTGCCTGGCTGGTTGACGGATGAAGACTTGAAGTCCTCAACTGCTTTGGCCGGATTTGACTGAGCCATGCAGATTCCTTGTGAAAGCAAGGCTATTAGTGAAATCAGTAAAATTCTTTTCTTCATTGGATTTTCGGTTAATCTTTAAACAGAAGCGGGGCCAGTTCTTTCAGGCTACGGCGCCAGGTCAAAAATTCATGAGCTGTATTCTCTGACACATACGACACGGCATTAAAACCGGCTGCTTTCATATCTTCAATCGATTTCTTCACGCCATCCGGATTTTCGCGGCTTCCGCAGCTTGTGAAAATCAGTTTCACTTTCGACTTGTCTTTAATTTCTTCTGGTTTATAAATTCCACCGCTTAAAAGCGCGTAATGCGAGAAAACTTCAGGCTTGTTCAGTGTAATGGTGTGGGTTTCCATGCCGCCCATTGAAAGCCCTGCCATGGCGCGGTGAGGCTGATCGGCTATTGTATTGAAATGAGTATCAACATAAGGAATCAACTCATCGCACAAAACAGTCTGGAAAGGAGTGATATCGAAACTCCTGATTCCGCCCCACTTAATTTCGTTGGTCATTCCGTAGGTCATCACGATGATGAATGGCTTGATTTTTCCTTCAGCAATCAGGTTGTCCATAATCAGATTGGCGTGGCCCTGGTTGCTCCAGGCAGTTTCATCTTCGCCCCAGCCGTGTTGCAGGTAGAGCACCGGATAACGTTTGCCTTTGTCGCTGCCATAACCCGGAGGTGTGTAAACAAAAGCCCTGCGCGAAGTTTTGGTGCTTGGCGACGGAAACAAAATTTGCTGCACATTGCCGTGAGGAACGTCCTTCAACGCATAGAAATCCTGATCGTGTGCAGGTATTTCGATTCCGCTTTCCCAACGAACAGAGCCATAATAATTACATGCTCCCGGATCGTTAAAAACACCGCCATCGATGGTTACATGGTAGTAATGAAATCCTTCGTCCATTGGGCCTGCGGTAGTACCTGTCCAAAAACCATCGTCACCTTTGGTGAGTGGAGTACCGCCTTTGGCACCGCCCAATCCCAAACTCACCACCACACTTTGTGCCTGTGGCGCTTCAATTTTAAAACGAGCATAACCTTGTGAGTTTACCTGTGGATACTCTTTACCCGGTTGATTCAGGGTTGAAGGTTTGAAATCTTCTATTACGGTTGGCTGGCTTGTTTGTGCAAAGCACTGCAAACCTAAAATGCTCAAGAATAAGAGCAGAATTATTGAATATTTTTTCATGTTTATGATTTTAAGCCCCCTCCAAACCTCCACCAAAAGGGGAGGCTTAAAAAGGAAATGTTTAGTATTTTATTTATTGAATAAAAGTGGTGCAAATTGGTATAAACTGCGTCTCCAGCTTTGCCATTCGTGAGCCGTTTGCGGAGAAACATAAAAATGGGTATTCAAGCCTGCTTCTTTTAATTTATCCTGATTTTCTTTTGGATTTCCGCCAAAGCCAGCTCTTGGATTCTCCAATTCGCGGCTTCCGTAGCTAACAAAAACAAGTTTGTTCTTTTCTTTAAATGCAGGAGCATTTGCCAGGTCTTCCATGGTGATGCTGCCACCGCTGAAAATGCCAACGTGCGAGAATACTTCAGGATGCGCAAGGGTAATCACTCGGGTTTGCATGCCGCCCATCGAAAGTCCAGCCATGGCACGGTGCGGCTGATCGGCAATTGTACGGTAATTGGCATCGATCATCGGAATGATGTCTTCAAGCAAGGTTTTCATAAAGCCATCGGCCCATCCTTTGGGTGGCCAGGTACCGGCACTGCGATCAGCAGGACGAGGGCCAGTCATCGCCCAAGTACCATTGTCCATCACAATAATAAAAGATTTGGCTTTTCCTTCGGCAATCAGGTTATCCATAATGAGGTTGGCGTGACCCTGACTCGACCAACCGGTTTCGTTTTCGCCACCGCCATGTTGCAGGTATAAAACCGGGTAGCGCTTGTTGGTATCTTTGTCGTAACCGGGAGGCGTGTAAATGAAACAGCGACGCATGGCATTGTTGGTTTTCGAGAAATAAGGCAACTCGATGACCTGTCCGTGCGGAACATTTTTCACCGCATAGAAATCCTGATCTTTCGCCGGAATTTCGATACCACTTCCCCAGCGACTGGCTCCATAAAAATACAGGCTGCCGGGATCGGGAACTGCTGCTCCGTCAACCCAAAGCTGATAATAGTGAAAACCTTCGTCCTGAGGAGCAGATTCTCCGGTCCAAACGCCCTTTTCATCTTTTACCAGATCGTATTTCACCGCACTGATGTCGAGCTGAACTTTGTGCGCTTCAGGAGCCGAAATCTGCACCCGAACACGGCCTTCAGAATTAACCTGAGGAAATTCTTTCCCCGGCTGATTAACCGACGAAGGCTTAAAATCTTCAACAACTTTTGCCGGAGACTGTGCCAAACAGTACCCTCCGCTCATCGCCACTACAAACAAGAAGGCAGCAATATTTTTTCTAATTTTCATAATTCAAGATTTATTTAGGTTAATGTTTTAGTTAAGGATTATATCTTTTTCCCAACACCAGCTTATCGCCTGAATCGTCCACTTCCCAAAGCTGTGGTTTGCGGGGTCCGTCGCCTTCGGCATGATGGATGCTCAGCAAAAGTTTTCCATCAAATGTGCGGAAAAGCATTCCGTGTCCGGTGTTGTCGTCAATAAATGGCTTTTCTTCCTGAATCCAGGGGCCGTCGATGGTGCCCGACTGCGAGTAAGCCACACATTCGAGATAACGTTTGGCGCCCCACGAAGCCCACAACATTCCCAGTTTTCCGGTTTTGGTGCGGAACAACTGAGGACCATCGGTTACCCAGCCCGGAATTTTAAGGCCGTAAGTCATTTCGCCATTGCCAACCATTTCGAGCGGACAGGGTGATTCGGTTGCCCGGAAAAGCATCACCGGCTCGCTGATCGTTTTAGTCAAATCAGGCGAAAGTTTCACATATTCGATGGTGCCGTCGAAAGTTTGCATCCATTCATTCACAAAAACCATATAGGGCTGACCATTTTCAACATAAATCGTCCCGTCAATAATATCCAGGTGATGAGGCAGGTAATCGTAATTTGGATCTGGATTCTTCAATTTGAAAGGTCCTTCAGCTTTATCCGATTCCAAAATCATGGTTTGATGATGGTAAACATTGTACCGGCGCGGAACAACATCAACAAGCTCTTTCCGGTCGCCAAAAGTTGCCGCGTAATAGTACTTGCCGTTTACCTTGTGGATTTCAGCAGCGGCTACGAAGTTGATTCCTTCCATCCAGGTTCCGCGGGTATCGTAGGCACCATAAGGTCCCGTCCAGTTTTTCAGGTCAGTACTTTTATAAATGCAGCCACCACTGCTGGTCAGGTAATAGGTTTTTGTAGCGTCGTCGGCCAGAATATACGGATCGCTCATGCTCAACTCATCCAATGTTTGGGTTGTAATCTCGCGCTGTTCGGTTACACTTGCGCTTACCCTGGGAATCATCGGCGGCGGTGTAGTTGCGCCCTGTTTGGCGGGTTGAGGCATCCCAAATCCTTTCGATCCGGGAGGTGCCGGAATGGTCACTGTGGGAACAAGAGCTTTTTTTACTGAAGTTTGAGCATTCGCATTAAATGCCTGCATTCCCCCAACCGCAATTAAGGTAACGATTATTGAAAATCGAATCTTTATTTTCATAATGATTTAGACTATATTAAGTTGAATGAGTTTATTCTTTAGCAGAGATTTTATACCCCAACAGCGAAAGCATCTTTTCGGCATATCGTTTTCCTAATTCTCGATAACCGGCAGCACTGAAATGCAGATTATCAGGACCATCGACACAACCTGCCGAAGAAATGACATACGAATTTGGAAGCGTTTGCGGAAGTGTGGCAATAATGGTGTTCATGCCAGCACAAACGCCTTGCTGATCAGCATTCACCGTTTCTCCCGCAAGTAGCGGCACATTTTTGGGGTCGAGGTTTAAGTCTTTCATCAGGTTATCGTAAACGCCCTTTACTTTTCGGGTCCACAAACTGTCGTTCGGGTTCGATTCACCCTGATGCAGCAAAATACCTTTGATAACACCATCTTTTTGAGCCAGTTTAGCCATTTCAACCAGGCGACCGTACGGATTTCCGTCATATTCCTTAATCATGCCTTTCATCCAAGCCGGTGCAGTTTCGGTGTACGAAGCGTAATTATCTTTATCGAAAAGTTCAATCTTGCAGCCACCAATGGCCACCACAATCACCCCCACTTTTACTTTCTCCGGAAGATTGGCGACCATCGTTCTGCCAAAATAGTCGGTAGGACCCAGATTGGTTTTGCAACGGCACAAGGGCGGTATTGCCGGATACCAACTGCCCATTTTACGGCCAAGGTTTTCGCAATTAACAGCTTCCATAACCTGAAAGCGCGGATTGACGGTTGAATCCTGAAGTTCGGCACGTGTAGCGCCTTCCATGTTCGACTGACCAATACAGAGATAAATCTGAAAATTGGGATCTTGAGAAAATGCATTGATAGATAGCAAAAGCAGTATAACGATAAAAAATATTCCTGATTTTGATTTCATTTGCTGAGTTAAAGTTTACCAATTATCTAATTAAATGATAGTTAAAAGACTGTAATCTTCTTCATTTTTAAATCCTTCGCATCCGAACTGGTTCCGTAAAACACTTCGTATTCGCCCGGCAATACGGCCATTTTGTGCTGACTGCGATCGTAGAATTCGAATGAAGATGGAGCCAGTTCAATGGTAACCGGAGTGGTTTTACCAGCCTTTACATCCACACGTTTAAAGCCGCGCAGGGTTTTGCTCGGACCATCGGTATCGTTCACTTTTTTGACATACACCTGAAGAATTTCGGTTCCATCGCGCTTACCGGTATTCGAAACCGGAATCGTCAGTTCAACCGTTTCGTTATTCCTGATTTCAGTTTTGCAAGGCTGTGCATCGCCAATCGCAAAAGTTGTATAGCTCAGTCCAAAACCGAATGGGAAAAGTGCATCGTTCATAAACCGGTACGTACGGCCTTTCATCGAGTAGTCTTCAAAATCTTTCAGTTGGTCAGAATTTTTGTAGAAAGTGATGGGCAATTTTCCGGATGGATTATAATCGCCGAAAAGTACATCAGCAACCGCCAGACCGCCCGATTCGCCGGGATACCAGGCTTGCAGAAT
>DAOPZV010000209.1:0-6111 GCA_035353575.1 Prolixibacteraceae bacterium
AAACTAGGAGGCTTGTGCGCTTTACAAACATACAGCCTTTGCCGTCACATTTATGAATGATGCTCTATTTTTTACCTAACTAGAGATCCCTCATTTCGCTGCGCTTCATTCGGGATGACAATCAATAATTGGCTTTGGGAATTGGCTGGGCGGCAAAGCCGCCCAGCCAATTCCCGTTGAACAAAACAGGTTAAATGTCATCCCGAACAAAGTGAGGGATCTAAAAGGCTTCTTTCACATTTATGTGCCGGAGAAAAATGAACACTTCCGCCGTTTTCAGGTTTAAAGGCGTAACAGTTTCTTAAAACAGAAGCCAAAGTATTTTTATAATTTAGCTGTCGAGAAACAAAACAAACAACAAAATGATTATCAGACAAGCAATCGAGACCGATGCCCCGAGTATCGTTGCGTTTCAGCTGGCAATGGCCTGGGAAACAGAGAACCTGAAACTCGACGAGCCAACGGTTGTAAAAGGTGTTGCTGCCGTATTTGCCGATCAGGCGAAAGGAATTTATTATGTAGCCGAAACCGATGGCAAAGTGGTTGGTTCGCTGCTCACTACCTTCGAATGGAGCGACTGGCGCAACGGAACAGTGCTGTGGATTCAGTCGGTGTATGTTCGGCCCGAATACCGCAAACGAAGTATTTTCAGTAAACTATATAAACACATTCAGAAAATGGTAACCGACAGTAGCGCACTGCGCGGAATTCGCCTGTATGCCGACAAAACCAATACCCCGGCACACGGCGTTTACGAGCACCTGGGCATGACCGCCGAGCACTACCAAATGTATGAGTGGATGAAATAAATGACACAAGTATCAGGATAGAAGTATCAAGACTTGTTTTTATCTTGATACTTGAAGCTTGATACCCGATACTAAAAAAAAGATCATGATAAAGAAACCCATTTCGCCGGAAGTACGCAAGCAACTGATTGTTGCACAGCGCAAGGAAATTACAGAGCACAACATATACAAAAGGCTGGCAGAACAGACAAAAGACGAGGAAAACAAGAAGGTTCTCTGCCGCATTGCCGACGACGAACTGAAGCATTACAAGCTTTGGGCGTCTTTTACCAACAAAGACGTTTCGCCAAGTTACTGGGGAATCAAAAAGTATTACTGGATCACAAAGATTTTCGGGCTGACGTTTGGCTTAAAGCTCATGGAGAACGGCGAAGGGAAGGCGCAGGTGAATTACGACCTGATTGCAACCGAAATTCCGGAGGCCAAAGAAGTATCAGACGACGAGAAGAAACACGAAATGGAACTGATCGGCCTGATTGAAGAAGAACATCTGAAATACATGGGCTCGATTGTTCTGGGACTGAACGATGCGTTGGTTGAAATTCTGGGAACACTAGCCGGATTGACTTTTGCACTTCAGAATACCAAACTGCTGGCTGTAGCCGGAATCGTGACCGGTATTGCAGGAGCGCTTTCGATGTCGTCGTCGGAATACCTGTCGAACAAAGCCGAAGGGAAAGAAGATATGGCAATTAAGTCGGCTATTTTTACCGGAATTGCATACATCATCGCGGTTGTTTTTCTGGTTGCGCCGTATCTTATTTTTACTTCGCCATTTATGGCGCTGCTCGTAGCCTTGCTCGATTCTATACTCATTGTATTTTTGTTTACCTACTACATTTCGGTTGCTACCGATCAGCCATTCCGCAAACGGTTTGTCGAAATGGTAATCCTGAGTTCGTTCGTCGGACTGGTTTCGTTTGGATTGGGATATGTAGTGCGGGTATTATTTGGGATTGATGTGTAAAATCGTATCAGGTATCAAGATGAAAGTATCAAGACATTAGATTTCAGACTAAAAATCTTTTTTATCCTGATACGTGATACTTGCAGCCTGATACTTGAAACTTTAAACCTGGAACTGGAACTTGTTAAGCCGTGAGCAATTATATACAAAAACTCATCCAGCAGGGTGAGCATCAAACACAGGACTTTAAATACTGCATCAGCGATTCAAAGAAAATTGCACGATCGCTGGTTGCTTTTGCCAATACCGACGGTGGCCGATTACTCATTGGTGTGAAAGACAACGGCCGGATAGCGGGTGTTCGTTCGGAAGAAGAGTATTACATGGTGGAATCGGCAGCAAAAATCTATTCGAAACCGCCTATCGATTTCACCACGCGCCAGCACTCGGTTGATGGGAAAACCGTTTTGGAAGTGATGATTGAACCGAGCGCTGAAAAACCGCATTTTGCCAAAGACGACGACGGGAAATGGTGGGCCTATTTCCGCAAAGACGACGAAAACAAGCTGGCCACCAAAGTGATGATTGAAGTGTGGAAACACCAGAAAAGCCCGAAAGGCATACTGATCAGCTACTCCGACGACGAAAAAACACTGCTCGATTACCTGGAAAAGAACGAAACAATCTCAGTAGGAAAATACGCCCGGATTGCACATTTGAGTTACAAGAAAGCGGAGCAAATTATCGTGAATTTCCGATCATTAAACATCCTGAAAGATCATTTTTCTGACAGCCGCATCGACTATTCGATCAACGAACGCTTCGACCGCATTGAGTGGGAAAAAGAAAAACACGGCAAGTAATCAGCTAAAATGTTATAAAATATTAACAAGATTGCACAAAATGCTTGTGCCAGTTCGCCTATTTTTACCAATAATTACCAATTTTGCCTGAATATTTATAGTTACACCTAAATCAAATAAACACATGCGTATCAAAATTTTTCTCAGTTTGGTGTTAAGCGCCTGTATGCTTACCCTTTCGGCGCAAGAAAATTACAAAACCGTTTCGAAAATCGATTCGACCAAGATTTACACCGGTGGTAAGAAATACGACGTCAAAACATTTCCGCAGACATTTAAATCGAAAAAGCCCAAAAACGTGATCATGATGATTGGCGACGGGATGGGCGTTGCTCATGTTTTTGCCGGACTGACCGCCAACGGAGGCCATTTGTTCCTTGAAAATTTCAAGCAGGTTGGTTTCTCAAAAACCCAATCGGCAAGCAATTACATCACCGACTCGGCAGCTGGCGGCACCGCTTTATCATCAGGTTATAAAACTTATAACGGGGCTATTGGTGTAAATACCGATACAATACCTCAAAAAACAGTGCTGGAAATGGCTGAAGCAAAAGGGCTGGCTACCGGATTGGTATCAACATCGGCCATTACCCACGCAACACCGGCATCGTACATTGCGCACCAGGGAAGTCGTGGCAGCTACGAAGATATCGCCGCCGATTTCATGAAAACCGACATCGATGTTTTTATTGGCGGTGGCTACAAACATTTCGCCATGCGTAAAGACCAGCGCGATTTGACCAAAGACCTTCAGGCTAAAGGCTACAAGGTATTGCGTAATATGGACGAAATTTCGAAAGTAAAATCCGGAAAGTTGGCTGGCTTGATCGCCGACGAGCACAACGACGTTTATCCAAAACGTTCGATGGATCTGCCGGTTTCGACCGAAACTGCAATTAATATTTTAGGCCAGAACAAAAAAGGATTTTTCATCATGATCGAAGGTTCGCAGATTGACTGGGGAGCACACCAAAACAACACGATCTATGTTGTGAATGAAATGCTCGACTTCGACCGCGCCATTGGCAAAGCCCTTGAATTTGCAGCCAAAGACGGCGAAACGCTGATTATTGTAACGGCCGATCACGAGACCGGAGGAATGGCCATTGTTGGCGGAGATATGAAAAGCGGCATGGTGAAAGGTGCATTCTCTTCGCCTGAACACACTGCTGTTATGGTTCCGGTTTTCGCTTACGGACCGGGCGCCGAAATTTTCTCGGGCATCCAGGAAAACACCGATATTCCGAAAAAAATAATGAGTTTACTTGGGCTTTAGGCCTGATTCACTCCCCTTTCAACAGAAAACTCTGGCCGAAAATTCTGCTATCGGCCAGAGTTTTTTATTTTTACATCGTTAACAGCCATCTCATAAGCTATTTATGCAAAATACACTCGAAGTTCTCGACCATGTTCGCCTTAACTTTTCGCCGTCGGGACTATTATTTCTGAATATTGCCCTTTCGTTTATCATGTTTGGAATTGCACTCGACATTAAACCTGAGAATTTCGAAAACCTTATCCGGAGACCGAAACCTGCTATCATCGGTTTTATCAGCCAAACGTTTCTGTTGCCGGCTTTCACTTTTCTGCTGGTTCTGTTGCTGAATCCAACGCCTACCATCGCGCTGGGGATGATTCTGGTGGCGGCTTGCCCCGGTGGAAACATTTCCAATTTCATCAGTTCGATGGCCAAGGCCAATGTAGCGCTGGCTGTGAGTTTAACGGCCATTTCAACTTCGGTCGCCGTATTTTTTACGCCATTCAATTTTGCATTCTGGGGCAGTTTATACATCAGATTTTACAATGCGCACAACGCCGAAGCCTTGCTTCGTCCGCTGGTAATCGACAAATACCAAATGTTTCAAACGGTATTTATTTTGCTCGGTATTCCCGTCATCATCGGTCTTTTCATCGCCCGAAAATTTCCCGCTTTTACCGAAAAAATTAAAAAACCGATCAACCGCGGCTCTCTTCTGTTTTTCGTGGTTATGGTAATCGCAATGCTGTCGGCTAATTTTTCGCAGTTCACGGCGTACGTTCATCTCGTATTTATTTTTGTACTTCTGCAAAACGGATTAGCAATGGCGACCGGGTATTTCTTCGGAAGACTGACTAATTTGACGCAAACCGATCAACGCACATTGGCTATCGAAACCGGCATCCACAATTCAGGATTAGCTTTAGCACTGATTTTTAATCCAAAGATTTTCCCTCCTGAGATGGAACTGGGCGGAATGGCTATAATTGCGGCATGGTGGGGAATATGGCACATTGTGAGTGGTATGGCGGTGGCTTATTTTTGGTCGAGAAAACCAGTTATAGCCTGAAGGTGTTTAATCACCAAGACTGAACAAATTTAAACGCACTATATGTTCGCTACCCTGAAAAATAAGTTGACTTCGGCAAAGAACAACATTAAGCGTCGCGCGGCCGTTAAAAAAAGAAACGGCAAAAACATGAATAAACGATCGATAAGTTACGAACTAGTCAGAATCTACGTGCGATTTGCATTTTGGCTCACACACTCGCGCATAACTGTTTCAGGCAAAAAAAATATACCAACCAATGTACCTGTAATTTTTGCTCCGAATCATCAAAACGCATTGATGGACCCACTGGCGCTGGTTTGTACCAACAAGCTGCAAACAGTGTGGCTGGCCCGTGCCGACATTTTCAGATCGAAAATAGCAAGATCGATCCTGAGCTTTTTGAAAATATGGCCGATTTACCGAATCCGCGATGGAAAAGAAAACCTGGCGAACAACGAAGAGATATTTGACAAAGTAACGCAACTGCTCGAAGCCAAACAGAGTGTTGCGCTTTTCCCGGAAGCAGCTCATTCGGGTCGCCGTCAGATGCAGCCGCACAAGAAAGCCATTCCGAGATTTGCGCTGGAGACCGAGTCGAAAAATAAATTTGACCTTGGCCTGCAAATCGTTCCGGTAGGAATAACTTACAGTCACTACTGGAATTTTAATCGCTCGCTGCTGGTTCAGTATGGAGAACCAATCACATTGAACAACTTTTGGTTCGACTATGAAATGAACCCGCAAAAAGCGATGCTCGATCTGCGCGACCTGATTTACGAAAAGCTTTGCCCGCTGGTAATTGAAATTAGCAGTCAGAAATATTATTCGGAATACGAAGCAATGAGACAATTGGCAGGGAAAGCCGCGGCCAAAAGAAAATTCTTCACCAAAAAGAAAGCACTTCAACAGTTTTTGTCCGAAAAAGAATTGATCGCCAAACTGGAAACGCTCGAAAATGAATCGCCCCGAACGTTTAGCGAACTGATTACCCAACTAGACGGGTACGAATATTCACTAAAGGAAAATAAATTAACCGATGCGCATATCGAAAATGCACATGAAGCAGGGAAATTTAAAACCATTCTGAAGATTGTACTTGCCGTGGTAACCCTGCCTGTTTTCGTGTTGGGACTTGCGTTCAACGCCATTCCATTTTATGTGCCGCGTGCATTGGTTAAGCGAAAAGTAAAAGACAAAATCTTCACCAGTTCGTTCAATTACGT